>JALZEO010000263.1 GCA_030862025.1 Actinomycetota bacterium
CGGCGCTTCGCTTGGTCGAGGCTGACCGTGGCGGGCTGCTGGCTGGTTCGCCGTGAACCGGAGGGGGCTTGAGCGAGAGGATCGCTGCGGGCTCCTCCTTACGTGACAAGCTGACGGGAGGCCAGAGTCAGCCGGCCGACAGGCAAAGACTAGCCGGGCTGAATGTCCTGTTCGCCGCTTTGGGTCTTGCGGTGCTCGTGCCGCTGGTTTGGAGCGCAGTCCGGACGGTGTTCGGTGGCCCGGCTCAGGTCGCTCTCGGCGGCGACTACGCGGTGCTCGAGATCTACACGCTCCACGCGAGGCGGTTCACCCAGGTGTTGGGCCCCTACTCGCGTTTCCACTGGAATCACCCCGGGCCCTTCTACTTCTACCTGCTTCTACCCTTCTACGTCGCCTTCGGTGAGATGTCGCGGGGCCTGCTGGTCGGAGCGTTCACCATCAACCTCCTCAGCCTGGTGGGCGCGGTATGGATCGTTCGCCACGCCTTCTCGACCGGGCGCGCGGTGCTGTTCCTGGCGCTCATAGCGTTGACCCTCCGCTTTCTCGGCTTCGAGGCCCTGTCAGACCCGTGGAACTCGCTCGTCACCGTCCTGCCTTCCCTCGTGTTTCTCCTGCTGTGCTGGCTGTTTGCCATAGGTCGGCCCTGGGGCTTGCTGGGAATGGCCATCCTCGGCAGCTTTCTGGTGCAGACGCATATCGGTCACGCCTCGCTGGTAGCGGCGGCGGGCACGACGGCCTTCGTGCTCGGCGTGCTGGAACTGCGACGGCAGGAACGAGCGGGGGGCCTGCGGCGGTCGATCCTCCTACCGGTCGGGGTCTCGTTGGCCTGTTCCTTCCTGCTCTGGCTACCGCCACTGTGGGAGCAGGTCGCCCAGCCCGAGGGCAATCTGACGAGGATCGCGCAGTTCTCGGGTTCTCAAGCCCGTGGGGACCACGGTTGGGAGCGGGTGGCGGCGGCGATCGACGAACCGTTGGCGGGTGTGCCGTTGGGGGCGCTGGCCAGCGTCGGTCGCGAGCGCATCACCTGTGCGGTGAGTCGCGGCCTCGACTGCATCGACGCCACACTTCCCTGGGCGGTGCCTGCCCACCTCGCGCTACTCGCAGTAGGCCTGTTCCTGGCCATCCGGCTCGGACGCACGGACACCGCCTGCCTGGGTCTCCTCACCGCTGCCGGTCTCCTCGGTGGGGTCCTGGCGCTGAAAGGCGTCCAGGCCCCGGACACCCCCTACCTTCCGCTGTGGCCGGCCGCCCTTGGCATCACGACCTATGCGACCGCGATCGACGCTCTGCTGCCCAGGCGGCACCTCAAGCGTCTGTTCAACGCTTCGAGGACGAAAGCGGTAGCGTCTGCCCTGCTCGTCATCAGCCTGCTCGCATTCAGCAACTTCCGGCACGCGTCCGCGATCGTTCCGAACAGGTCCCTCAGTGAGCCGAACTGGCCCGGATTCGATGAGGGCAGGGCCAGCGCCGAGCTGGCAGCGGAGATCAGTGCCTTTCTTGATTCGCGTGCAGGCCCGCACAAGCCCGTAGTCAGGCTCGTCCAGCACGGCGTCTGGCCCGTGGTGGCCTCGGTCGTGCTGCACGAGTACCACCAGGGACGATCTCTGGCGGTCGAACCCAACTGGCTGTTCATGTTCGGCCAGCAGTTCGCGCCAAGCGGAGAAGAGACGGAAGAGCTGCTGTTCGGCTGGAGCCACTTCCACCGCTGCGTAACAGGAGATCCCGACCTGACCTTCGTGGCCGAGAGCCATCGGCTCTTCGTCTATCAGCGCGTCCCCGTGCTGGAAGCCCACCCTCGATGCACCGACCTGGCGTTTGTCATTCCCGATGACTGAAGCGCCGCTCACAGCGCGATGAACACGGTTCCGTCCTCCACGACGGTGACGTACGTGCGCAGCGCCTTGCGGGCCGGGCCTCGCAGCACCTGGCCGCTGCGCGCGTCGAATGTGGCGCCGTGCCAAGGGCAGACGATGCAGTGGTCGCTCGTGAGCCTGCCCTCTCCCAGAGGTCCGGCCGCGTGCGTGCAGAAGGCTTCGATGGCGTACAGGCCCTCCGCCTCCCCGCCATGCGCCCCGCCCTCCCGGGCTTCCGGCCCCCCCCGGCAGGCTTGGGGCTCACTCCGGTGGCGTAGGAGCGTGACGGGGCAACCGTCCACTTCGACGGTGCTGGCCGTTCCTGGCGGAATGTCGTCGAGTCGCATGACGGGAACGAGCTGCTGGCCGCCGACGGTGGTCGTCACGACGCGAGCGCGAGGGGGAGGGTGCGGTCGGGATGCAGCGCCGCGGTGGCGAGCGGCTCGGGTTCAGGCCCAGCTTCCCAGCGGCCCTGGAATACACGACCGATGTGGGCGGCAAAGGACTCGATGCCGAGGCGGACAGCGGTCTCGGCGAAAGTCTCGCCGCGCTGGCGCAGGGCTTCCCACAGGCCCACGATGGCCTCGATGATGGCAGCGACGTCCTGATGGGCGATCCGCCCAACCACCGATCCGACGCGACTCTCCTGGAGGTCTCCGCCCAGCCAGACCTGGTACCCGAGGGCCTGGCGGCCTCCGATGCTGACCTTGCCACCCGAGAAGCCGATGTCGGCGATCTGGTGCTGCGCACAGGCGTTGGGGCAGCCCGAGAGGTGGACGCGGAGGTGGCTGTTGCGGGCAAGGGCCGGGCTCGACAAAAGGTCGGCTGCGACCTGCTGGGCAGGGGTGATGGCAAGAGCGCAGACGGGGCCACCCGTGCAGGCCCGAACGTCACCAGCCTGGTCGGCTCCGTCGAGAAGGAGGCCGATGGCCCTCAATCGCTCCCGCAGCGTCGGAACGTGCTGCAACGTGACCTCGCGGAGGGTGAGGTTCTGGTTGCGGGTGGGGTAGAGGTGACCGTCTGCGAACCGGTCGGCGAGATCCGCCAGGCCTCGCAGGTCCTCAACGTCGAGGTCTCCCAGAGGCACGGCGACGGTGACGAGAGCTCGGCCTGGGGCGCGCTGTGGCCGCACTCCGCTGCTCCAGCCCCCCTCGGGAGCCTGGGCCACGACCCGGGCCAGGTCGACGGGTGCAAGGACTTCGAAGTGCAGGGTCGGCGGCTGGGTCTGGGCCAGGGCACGGGTGTAGGCCTGGTGGAAGAGGCCGAGGAACTGGGACGCTCCGAGGTCGCGGATCAGGAATTTCAAACGAGCCTTGTTGGGTCGATCGAAGTCCCCGTGGGCGACATAGACATCGACGAGGGCAGTGCCAGCGGCGACCACGTGATCGCGGGGTAAAAAGTCGACGGCCGGGATGGCCAGGGTCGGCAACGACTTGCCGAGGCTGCCGCCGATCCACAGCTGGTAGCCGGGCCGGCCGTCGGCGTCGAGCATCGAAACGAAGCCGGCGTCGTTCACCTTGGCGTGTTCCCGGCAGGCGGCGCACCCCCCGAAGTGGAAGTTCAACCGGGAGGGCAGTCGCGTGTCCAACTCGGGGGTTCGGGCCAGGAGAGCGGCGGCGAGGCTGACGGCGTCGGAGCTGCAGTCGAACGGCTCGTCGAGGCTGACGCCAGCGTCAGGACACCACATCACCCCTCGTATGGTGTGGCCGCAGGCGGACCTTGTGGTTAGCGCGAGATCGGTGATGGCGCTGAGCACGGTGGTGACTTGGCGAGCTTCCACGTGGTGCAGTTCGAGCTGCTGTCGCGTCGTGAGGTGCAGCCACCCACGTCCGTAGCCTTCGGAAAGGGCGGCCAGCCCCCGCGCCTGGCTGGTGGTGATCCGGCCCCCCGTGCGTACCCGGATCATGAAAGCGCCGGGCTGAGCCTGGGCGCACACCCCGTGGGTCTTCAGCGCGTAGCGCTCCTCCGGAGTGAGCCAGTCGTCCCCGTCGGTCGTGAGCCTGTCGAGATCGACCGGCAAGCCTGCGCGCTTGGCGGCGGGAATGTCGGGCATGCTCACAAAGGTGTCCTGTCTGAACTGGGCTGCACAAGCATGGACACAGGCTGTTCCGTGGCCGTTGTGCCCACGTTGCCGACGGGTAACAAGGCGGTCGTGCCACCCTGTCCTGCTGCGAAGGTCTGCGCGTATCGGGAAGGGGTCCGCTACGGAAGTCGGGACGAGCGTTGCGCGGGTCAGTCGGGGTCGGCGTTGCGTTGCAGCAGCCGCTCGGCGCCGGCGACCTCCCGCCAGAACTCTTCTTGAACCGTGGAGCCTCGATGTATGACGCTGAGCTGTCCGCTGCGTTCGAGGACGACGGCAAACGTGTCTTCCAGCGAAGCCAGACCCTGAAGACGGATGGCCTCGTACACCTCGAGGTGGCTCGTATGCGCGTCTTTCAGCGCGTCGTCGAGTACCTGACCACGCAGGGCGAGCAGTATGGGCCTGTTCTGGGTGAGGCGGTGGAAGGTGGGGACGTGATGATGAAGCCATCCGGTGCCGGCGTGCAAGCAGAACATCACGACGAGGCCAAGCACCGCAGCGCCGAGCGAGGTCCGGACGAGGATGACGCGCCCGACGAGCGACCCGATGGCGAATATGAAGGCCAAGTCGTACGTCGTCGCCGCGGTGAACTGTCGCTGACCGAAGATGCGGCTGAGGAGCAACATTGCTGTGTAGGTGCCGGCGGCGGTGATCACGACCAACCCGGCCTCGGCCCAGGTAAGCCCGAGTGCGTGCATGTACGGTCCTCCGAGCGGCGAGCATGGCAAACTTACGCCTGCAGGGAGCCACGTCTGAAACACTCGGAATGGTCGCCCGGGTCCACCGCCACCACGAGGCGGTCGTAACGGAGGCAACCTGACGTAGGCGCCCGTCAAGGCCCGACCGTCGACACGAGCAGTCCTCGGATGCCAGCAGCGGCGCGCGGATCAGTCCGAGGGCGACCAGGATTGCGATCGCCCTGCCGGCTGCTCCACGAGGTTGGGCGTTCCGGACTGGAAGAAGACGGCCGGAGCATAGCGGTAGCCGACCTTCGGCACCGTTTGAATCGCCTGGGATGCCGCGCCGAGCTTGCGTCGCAGCCTCGAGACCGGATGCTTGATCGCTGCAGGGTCGCTGGGAGCGCGATGGCCCCACGCCTCTCGCGCGAGCAGGTCATAGCCGCAGACGGCGTCGGGACGGCGGACCAGTGCCGCCAGGACCGCGAACTCGACCTCGCCGAGGACGACGATGCGGCCCGCTACGCGGACGACGCGCCCGCTGGGGTCGAGTTGGATCCGGGCCGGACGCGGTCCCGAGATCCTTCGCCGTTCCCACCAGGCCGCGATGGTTCGCACCAGGTCGCCCGTGCGGGCCTGGCGCGGGATGACCGCAACCGGAATGTCAGCCTCCTCCAAGGCCTCGGCTGTGACCGGGCCCACCGCTGCGACGCCGACATCGGCCTGCAGGGCATCGACGAGGGCCTGCTCCAGGCCGATCTCAGCCGCGATCGCGACGAGGTTGCGGGCGGCCGGGGGGCTCGTGCAGACGACCAGGTCAATCTCGCCCGCAACAACCCCTCGGACGGCCTGCCGGGCGGGCGCACGTTCGTCGGGCAGGTCGCAGCGGTACGGGGATACGGGCAGCAGGCGTGCCCCGTCACGCTCCAGAGCCTGATAGGCCGACAAGCCACCTGCCCCGTGGACCTGCACGGCGACGGCTTCGCCCGGTCGCACTCTGGGTCGAAGCCACGCTGCCACGTCCGCTTCGGTTTCCTGAGGGGAGACGAAGACCGGTGTCACCCCGAGCTGCCGCAGAGCCCCGTGCGCCTTTGCCCCGCGGGCCACGACCCCCGCCTGGCACAGCAGCTGAACCAGCCCCCTGTCCCGGCTCTCCCGGCGCGCCGCCTCGACCCACCCCCGCACCCCTACGCCCGTCGAGGCCACCACCCACGAGGGCTCAGCTGCTAGCACGGCATCCGTCTCACGACGCAGCAGCGGATCGGGCGTAGCACGGTCGCCACTCACCGTCGGGGCCCATACCACGCGGGCCCCCCGCCGCTGCAGGAAGCTGGCGAGCTCGGCTCCTTTGCGTGCGGCGGTAACCCACACCCGCAGATCCTCCAACCGAACCCCCATCATCATGGGCAGGGGATGCCCCGCTGTCTGCAGGGTGTCATGGGCGTGTTCACCCAGCGTCACGCGACCGTTTCGCGCGGGTGACAACTCAGTCGCGACACGTCCTCGGTCGCAAGAAGGAGCGAGCCCGTCACGTGGCCTTCGGCGGTCGTCGGCCCGCGCTCACCGCTCCCAGTGCTCGAGTGGACGGACCGCCACGGCCGCGTGCTTGTAGGCGGGCTGGCGGGAGTAAGGGTCGAAGCTCGGCATCGTGAGCTGATTCGTGCGCGCGTCGTGCATGGGCATGAACACGTTACCGGGCTGGACCGTGGGAGTGACGAAGGCCCGGGCGCGTATCGAGCCACGTTCCGAGACGACCATCACCCACTCGCTGGGCGCTATGCCCAGGTTCTCGGCGTCGGACGGGCAGATCTCGACGTACGGATCCTGAGGGTAGAGCGCTCGGAGCGTGGCCGACTTCGCTGTGCGCGTCTGGGTGTGCCACTGACTCGAGCTCCCGCGGCCGGTGAGCAGGACGAACGGGTAGCGCTCACGCACCAGCTCGGCAACAGAGCGTGGCGCTTCGAATAGGAAGCGCGCGCGGCCGTCGGGATGAGGGAAACGGCCGTCCTCGAACAGGCGGCGCTCCCGTGGAAGATCCTCCGGTGACTGGCCTTCCGGGAACGGCCACTGAATGCCCCCGCAGGCATCGATCTGCTCGTAGCCGCAGATGCCGGTGAAGTCGCAGGGCTGACCACGCGACAGCTCACGGAGGATGGAAAACACGGCCTCGGGCGACTCCCATACGCGCAGCATGCCTCCGCAGCCCCAGGCCTCGGCCACGAGCTTGAAGATCGCGAAGTCCGATAGGGCCTGGCCGGGCGCACGGGCCACACGTTTCACCACGCCGAAGCGACGCTCGGAACTGATGAAGGTGCCCTCCTTCTCACCCCAGCCTGCGGCAGGCAGGACGAGGTGGGCACGTTGCGCCGTCTCGGTGTTCGCGTACATGTCCTGGACAACGAGAAACTCGAGTCGATCCAGCAGCTCGAGCAGGCCGTTCTGGTGGATCCAGGAATGCGCCGAATTCGTGGCGATCACCCATAGGCCTCGGATATCACCGGTCACCATGCCCTCGACGATCTGGTCATACGCCCAGCCCGACCTGCTTGGGATGCGCCCCGGGTCGATCCCGAGGATGCCAGCGACCTTGCGGCGGTCGGCCGCGACGGCGAAGTCGTGACCGCCGAGCAGGTTCGTCGTGTTGGAGAACAGTCGTGACCCCATGGCGTTGCACTGTCCGGTGATCGAGTTCGCTCCGGTCCCGGGAAGTCCGATGTTGCCGGTCATGAGGGCCAGATTGATGATCGCCTGAGCGGTGCGTACTCCCTGGTGACTCTGGTTGACCCCCATCGTCCACCAGAAGGAGACACGCTGGCCCCCGGCGAGGATGTCGGCGAAGTACTCCAATTGCCCGACCGACAACCCTGTGGCCTCCGAGACCACGTCGGGCGTGAAACCAGCCACGAATTCGGCGAAGGCTTCGAACCCGTCGGTGTGAGCGTCGACGAACGCTCGGTCGACCGCGTCGCGCTTGATCAGCAGGTGAGCCAGCCCGTAGAACAGCTCGAGGTCAGACTTGGGATGTATGGCGTAATGCTGCGTCGCCGCGACAGCGGTTTCGGTACGCCGCGGGTCGACGACGACGATCGCCGGCTGGTGAGGGTTGCGCGTCACCCGTTGCCACATGATGGGGTGGGCGATCGCCAGGTTCGAGCCGACGAGCACAATGACGTCACCCGACTCGAAGTCGTTGTAGGTGTAGGGAGGTGCGTCGAACCCGAACGCCTGCTTGTAGGCGACGACCGACGTCGCCATGCACTGCCGGGTATTGCCATCCCCATGGACGATCCCCATGCCGAACTTCGTGAGCGCGCCGAGAAGGGCCATCTCTTCGGTCGGGATCTGCCCAGTGGACAGGAACGCCATCGCGGCGTCCCCGTGACGCGCCTGCACCCCGCGAACACCCTCGACGAAAGCGGTGAGTGCTTCCTGCCACGACACGGCTTCGAGCCGGCCTCGTGCCGATCGGCGCAGCGGCGTCGTCGCGCGATCGTCGGCAGCCAGGGGTGACAGGGCCTCCCAGCCTTTCGGACACGCCATCCCCAGGTTGGCCGGATAGTCGACCGTGGGGGTGAGGTTCACGGCCACGCCGTCCTTGAGGTGGACGTCCAGCGAGCATCCCGTCGAGCAGTAGCCGCACACGACGCGCGTCGTTGCATCGGGACGCATCCGCAACGGGACCTGGCCCAGACCGAAACCCCCCGGCGATCGCGCGAGCTCGCGCGTGAGCGGGCCGTCCCGTCGCATCCGGCCCGCTGCCTCGGGGGCCATCAGCTGATCCCCCAGGCATCCGACGCGACGCCACCGCGGTGAAGAACTGCCAACGCTCGATCAGCTCTCCGGCCAGGAGCGAGACGACCGCCAGGACGGTGAGTGCCGTGGCGGCGACCGGGTCGAGGGTCGGATGCGCGACAGCGGCTGCCATCAGCGGCAAACAGATGCCGCCGAGGAGGGCCAGGGCGAAACGCCAGCGGGTCGCCGTGCTGAGCTCCCCGAGCAGCAGACGGGCGGTCCTGGCCAGTTCCGCGGTTACCGGACCACGCCGGTGACGCACGAGCAGCGAGCACTCGGCCACCAGCTTCACAACGACGACGACGACGAGCGCGAACGCGAGCGGTCGAAACGTCGTGACGTATGGCTCCGCCCCCACCGACCATGCGGTCGCCGAGATGATGACGAGACCTACGACCAGCCCCCCGGCGATCGTCGTCAACGAGAACCGGAAACCTGTCGTTCGCAACCGCCACCAGCGTTTGCCCGTGGTCGCGTAGACCATCACCGAGCAGGCGACCCCAGCGATGCCCGCTCCTGCGACGAAGGCGGGCAACCACAACTCCGCGGGCGGACCCTCGAACGCGACCATGCGACCTGCGGCGTCCAGCGCAGCCAGCCCCGCGAAGGTTCCGAACGCGACGATCTCGCGGCTGAGCCACGAATGCCGCAGCCCGATGACCGCGCGGTAGGCGAAGCGAGGACGGCCGAGGTGGAGCAGGCTCGCCACGAGTGCCGTCACGGCAATAACGAGTCCCACCAGCGCGCTTGGCAGGGCGGCTCGTTCCGCGACCTCACCCGGGCCCCACCACCGGGAGGCGAGGTCGACGAGGTAGGTCCCGACCGCAACTTGGATGAGAACCAGCATGACGGCCAGGGGCGGGTGGGGATGCTGTGGGCGCAGGGCGTGGATATCTGTCGCCTCCAGCCCCGACAGGTCCCGGTCCGTGCGGTATGTCGTGGTCGGTACCGTCCGCGAGGGGGAAGGCGACGCGATCGGCCAGGAAGACTCGGAGGTGTCACGCACGTCCTCCACTGCGACGAGCCGGATCGAGATGGCTCGCGTCGGGCACGCCTGAACGCAAGCCGGGGCCTCACCGGCTGCCAGCCGGTCGGCGCACATGTCGCACTTGCGCACGATCCCGCGGCTGCGGTCGTAGCGGGGAACCTCGTACGGGCAGGTCCAGATGCAGTAGCCGCATCCGATGCACTGGTCGTCGAGGTGGCGGACGATCCCCGTCTCGGGATCCTTCTCGTAGGCGTCGACGGGACACCCGGACATGCAGGCCGGCTCGACGCAGTGGTGGCACGCCGTCGTCACGTGCTGGGACGGCTGGTCGACGCCCACCACCAGACCAACCGAGCGCCAGAGCTCACCTTCCGCCAGCCCGTTGAGGCTGTGACAGGCGGTGACGCAAGCCTTGCACCCGCTGCAGGCATCGAGGTCCACCTCGAAGGCGTACTGCTGTCCGGGGCGTGGGGGCGTGGCCGGTATCAGATCGCGGTAGACGTGCGAGAGCTCGGGGGGCCCCTCCTCATGATGACGCGTGAACCGCTCGACGGCCGTCATCGAGTCCTGATCGGCCAGGAACCGGTCGATGAGAGTCTCCACCCGCTGAGGCCCCCTGCCCGTGCCACAGCCCTGGGACGATTCATCCCCGCAGGTGCGGCCTGCCGCATAACCGTCCACGAGCGGCAAGGTGAGGTCGGTAGCCATCGTCATGGAGGCTGCCGGGTGCTTGTGACGCGGCGGGATCGCTGACGTTACGAACGCAGCACATGCTGGTCGCGCGCCGGAGTGCGGGTGGAGCCTCAGTCCTTGCGGAGTTCGAGCGTCGCGGCGGATCGGGCGTGGGACTGCTTCTTAGCGTCCTGCGATATCCAACTGCGCGGGGTCTGCTCAGCCAGCCGGACCCTCGCTGCGTTTCGCCAACTCGTCGATCAGGCCGTATCTGCGCGCCTCTTGCGCCGTCAACCAGAAGTCGCGGTCGGTGTCCTCGCGGATCTTCTCGATCGGCTGCCCGGTGCGGTCCGCGAGGATCTCGTTCAGCCGCTCCCGCAGATAGACGATGTTCTGCGCCTGGATCTCGATGTCGCGAGCCGATCCACGCGCACCTCCGAGGGGCTGGTGGATCATGATGCGGGCGTTCTCGGTCGCCGAGCGCGTGCCGGTGCCGGAGGCGAGGATGACGGCGGCAGCCGAGGCAGCCATACCGACGCAGCGGGTGTTCACCCTCGAGCGCAGCAGCTGCATCGTGTCGTAGATGGCGAAGAGACCGCTGATGATCCCCCCAGGCGAATTGACGTAGAGGGTGATGTCGTCCTCGTTCTCGGCGTCGAGTGCGAGCATCTGGGCGACGAGGGTGTCGGCATCGGTGTCCTCGATGGGCCCCTTGAGGTAGAGGATCCGCTGGTCGAACAGCCTGCGGAACGCCTCTTGCTGCAGTCCCCCGGGGAGCTGCTCGAGATCTACGGCCACCTGCTCTCCCTTGCTCGGACTCAGGCGCCGGCCGGGCTCGCGTCGACGTCGGGCCACATGGTACCCAGGAGCAGGCGGTCCACGGCCAGGGGCTCCAACGACCAGAGTTCGGGAGTTGGCGCGCGCCGCAGTGCGGCACGTTTCTCGCCGAACAGGAGCCCGACGGTTCGAGGGTCGCAGGAGGCCGAACCGCATGAAGCTCTCCGTTGACGGTCGTGGAGGGCACAGAACGCGAAATTCTCTAGCCTCTTGACCGTGCGGCTGCCGCCCACGCAGACTGTTCGAGCGCACCGTCAAGTTGGCGGTCTGGGTTAGCGTGGCGCTGACCCGTGTCCCATCTGGGGGTGCGCGGCCTGGTCGCACCTCCGGGTGCGCGGCCTGACGGGAGGGGAGCAGCGGGAAGCTGGCTGCGGTCGGCTGCCAACCGGAGTGCGGGACGAATGGCGGGACTACAGGGGGCCGAGAAGTTGGCGGACGATCCAAAGGGGCACGATCGACGGTCGACGGGGTCACGAACGCTGGCGAGAGGGTTGTCCTTGCTGCTCGCCCTGGGTGAGTACAGCGAGGGTGCCACGGTTTCCGCCCTCGCGGACGCGACGGATCTCGATCGCGCCGTCCTCTACCGGTTGTTGGAGACCCTGACCGAAGAGGGCTTCGTGACGCGAGACCCCGAGACCCGCCGCTACCGGCTCGGGCTCGCGATGCTCGAGCTCGGGGTGCGAGCCGCCCAAGGCCTGGAGGTGCGGCGCCTGGCTGGTGCGGCGTTACGAGCGCTCATGGAGGACTCGGGCGAGACCGCTTGTCTTGCGGTGCGCGACCGTAGCGACCTCGTCGTCGTCGAGGTGGTTGAGCCCCCTGAGCGGTTCGTGCAGGTCAATTACCGCATCGGGTTCCGTCACCCCCTTGGGGTGTCTGCTCATGGTCGGGCCCTGCTCGCCTTCTTGCCGGAGGGAGCCCGCGACCCCAGCCTCGCGCCCGTCCGTCAACGCGGTGTCGCTTATACCCGCGATGAGCTCGAGCAGGGCGCCTCGGGAGTCGCAGCCCCGGTCTTCGATCACACCGGTCGCGCGGTCGCCGCGGTAGGGATCGTCGCACCTTCGTCCCGGCTGCCCGAACCAGAGACGGTGGCTCTGCGGGTGCTGCGGGCAGCCAGGGAGATCAGCGAACGACTTGGCTGGCGTCCACGGCGCAGCGCCAGCCCAGCCGGATCAGGCGGCTCGGTCGGTTCTTCCGGCTCCCTCGGATGACGACCGTGGTGGGCTCCCCACAGGTTCTCGCCACGGTCGAGTTGCTCGGCGCGCTGACCTACGCTCAGCTGCGCACCTTCGAGGTGACGGCTGTGGCGATACGCCACGCCCCTGAAGTGCGGGCGGCCGAGGTGGTCGCCGAGTTCGCCGACCGTGAGCACGGCTCTTACCTGCTGCTGCGCGACCGGTTACACGAGCTCACTGACCTGCCAGAGCCGGCCATGGAGCGGCAGAAGCGCCACGTCGACGTTTTCTTCAACAATCTGCCGATCACCGACTGGCTGTCGGCCTGTACGTACTTCGCCATCGGTCTGCCGATGGCGGCAGACTTCGCCCGTGCTGTGGCGCCCGCGCTCCATCCCGACACCGCGGCGGTTGTGCTGAGAGCTCTCGCCGAGCGGGACGCCTTCGAGGAATACGCGAGCCAGCAGGTGTGCACGGCTGTGGGCGAGGACCCGGTGCGTCGCGAACGCAGCCGACGTCTGGCCGCAGAGATCACCGGTAGCGCACTCACCGGGTTCCAAGGGGCGGTCAACGACACCGATGCGCTGCTCGTCCTGCTCGAACAGCTGGAGGAGAACGCCGGCCAGGACGTGCTTCGGCACACCGCCGTTGCCCTGCTCGGCCAGCACCGACGGCGCATGGTCGCCATCGGCGTCGACACCCCCGAGTAGGGACCCGCAGGGAAGGCAGTCCGGTGACGACCCCTGCTCAGCTCGAGCGGCTTGGCATCGTGGGGGGGACCGGTCCCCAGGGCCGCGGTCTCGCCGCACGCTGGGCACGGGTCGGCCACGCCGTCTACTTGGGCTCCCGTTCGCGCGACAAGGCTGAGCGAGTGGTAGCCGACCTCCGTGAGGTCATCGGGCCGGAGCCCCCGGTGCATGCAGCCACGAACGAAGAGGCGGTCGTGCGTGCCGAGGTCGTCGTGCTCGCCTTCCCCTACGAGGCCCAGGCAGCGACGCTGAGCGAGCTGTGTGACGCCATCGGGCCCAAGATCGTCGTAAACGTCGTGAATCCCATGACCTTCGATGACATCGGGCCGCAGGCGGTGCCGGTGGCAGCGGGCTCCGCGGCCGAGGAGTGTCAGCAGCTGCTGCCCGACGCGCGGGTGGTGAGTGCCTTCAACGCCGTACCGGCACGGCGGCTCATCCGCGTCGACGAGCCCGTGGATTGCGACGTACCCATCTGCTCAGACGACGAAGACGCCGGCCACTGCGTCGCTCACCTCGCCAGTCGCATACCTGGCGTACGGGGCATCGACTGCGGTCCCTTGCGTAACAGCCGGTACATCGAGAACCTCACTCCGGTGCTGCTGTCCATCAACCGCCGCTACCGCATCCATGCGGCCATCAAGATCGACGGCATCAACAGCGCCGAGCAGGCCCTGCACGCTCCACGCCGCAGCGGATAGTCGTGCTGCCTGCGGCCCGGCTGAGTCATGCCATCGCGCGGCTCGGTTCGAGACGATCTTGGTGCTTGGGCTCGACGCGACTAGCCAGGGCTCGAGGCCACCTCGCGGCGGACCTCGGCTCGGTAAGCCTCGTGCAGCGTCCTCGTCATCGGACCCGGTGAGCCGCTGCCGATCGGTACGTCATCAACTCGGACGAGAGGCACGAGCTCACGGGTGGAGGCAGTGAGGAAGGCTTCCTCGGCCCCGAGTAGCTCGGCGAGGGGGAGGGGCCGCTCCAGCACGGGGATGCCGAGTCCCGCGGCGATCTCGAGCGTCACCGCCCGCGTCACGCCCGGAAGAATGCCGGCGCCAGGCGGGGGCGTTATCAGCCGCCGGTCCACGACGGCGAACAGGTTCGAGTGCGATCCTTCCAGCACCATGCCCGCCGGATCGGTGAGTAGTGCCTCCTCAGCCCCATGCCGTTTGGCCTCCCGCCGCGCCAGGACAGCCGCGAGGTAGGACACGGACTTGATCCCTGGCAACTCGCGTGCCCGCGGGACGACCGCAGCGCTCACTCCGACCCGGTAGAGCTCCTCGCCATAGGTCAGGGGGTGGGCGGTCACCACGAGCGTCGACCCGCCGAGCGGCTGTCCCGGAAAGGGCGACGAGGGGTCGATGAGACCGGGCGTCACGGTCAATCGCACCGCCAGGTCACCGTCATCAGCGTTCGCCTGCACCGTGGCCGTGATCGCCGCTTCCAGGCGGGCCCGCCGGGGCAGCTCGAACTCGAGCACCCGAGCCCCTTCGGCAGCTCGGTCGAGGTGGGCCCCGAGCCGGAACGGGTGTGTTCCATACGCCCGCATGGTTTCGAACACGCCCTCCCCGTAGCGGAAACCACGGTCGAAGACCGACACGTGAGCATCGGCAGTCGTGACGAGACGATCGCCGACCCATGCCTGCGCAGTGTTCGAACGGTCCGACCCTGCCGAGTTGCTCACAGGTTCGCAGGCAGTCGCCACCTGCGCCGGAACCCGGCCTCGTCGAGCCCCTCGAGGTCGGCCTGCACCTCGTCGCGGCAGCGCTCAGCCTCGTGCGCGTAGGAGAAGGACTGAGACCAGATGAGGTTCCCGGTGGTGACCGCTTGCAGTTGCACGTCGTGTATCACCGCGCCGCCGTAACCGGTCCGGATACGTGTGAGGACCCTGAACACGTGGCGCGCCGGCTTCGACTGGGAAGACACGTCGTTCCCGCCCGAACCTTGTAGGAGCCGAGTTGTCCGCATGCCCTCACGGCCCCGCGACCGGTGGAAGGTACTCGATCCGTGGACGGTCACTCAAGCAGCGCAGCGGCTCGGATCGGTCGCGAGAAGCGGCGCAGCGGCCCCCGCCAGCCTGGTCGCCTACGCTCTCGCTCGTCCAACGAGACGGCCAGACCATGAGGGTCTACACGAAGACGGGTGACCGAGGCGATACCGGCCTGCTGTACGGCGGCCGGGTACCCAAGGATCACGTGCGTACGCAAGCGTACGGGACGACCGACGAGGTGGTCAGCGCGCTCGGCCTCGCACGAGCGGAGCTCACGGGGGAGTTCCACGACGCCGTCCTCGCCGTGCAGCGC
>JALZEO010000275.1 GCA_030862025.1 Actinomycetota bacterium
ATCTTCAGCAGTGCGAGGGCGAAGATCACGAACGCGACGGTTAAGAGCACGTTGCCCGGCGTCGCTCCGAATCCTATGAAACGCCGCCTTCCCCACCACTACCACTGCGGCTCCCCACCACGACAACAGATCAGCCCGCCAGGCCGCCACCGCGGCCAGCGGTAGCGCGAGCAGCAGCCCAGCCAAGCCGGGAAGAGACATGACGGTGAAGGCCCACTGCTGCTGTGCCACCTCCCCGACTCGGACAGCGTCGTCAACACCCACGATCTGACCCATCGCCGTGTCGACGAAGTCCGCAAAGAGGAAACCGGGGATGGTCGAGATACCAAGGATGGCGAGCACCCAAGCGAGGTTCGCGATCCAAGACCCGCGGCCCCGAACGGACGCAGCCAGGCCGAGCGCCGCTGCGAGCCACAGCGTGTGGGAGAAGTGGTATCCGAGCACCTTGAACTGAAGCGCCTCGAGGTTTGCCGCATACGCCTCAATGAGTTCTCTCCCTTGCGCCTGCGGCACTGGATCGGTGAGTGTCCCGACAACCGCGCACCCCAGCAATGATCGGCGAGACGACAAGTGCCCAGCGTCGAGCCGTGATGGCGGAAGTGGAAGTCATGGTGCCGCCGAGCAGCGGACGACCCCACTTGCGCAGGTAGTCCCGCTCCACCTGGATACCGTGGCCGGTCACTCGTTCGCCGAGCAGTGAGCGCGCCGGCAGGAGGGAATATGGCCAATACCGACGTCGTCCGCATGATGTTCGAGGCGTACCTGGCGCAGGACGCCGACACCGCAGCCCGGCTGCTCGCAGAGAACTTCGTGTTCACCAGCCCGCAGGACGATCACCTCGACAAGGTAGCGTTCATGGAACGCTGCTTCCCCACCGCTGACCGCGTGGTGTCCCAGGAGATCGTCAAGCTGGTCGCAGCCGGCGACGACAGCGTGTTCATCATGTACGAGTACGAACTGAAGAGCGGCGACCGCCACCGCAACACCGAATTCATCATCGTGCGCGACGGCCAGCTCACCGAGACCCAGGTGTTCTTCGGCGGCCGGGTGTGGCGCCGTGACGAAACTCGTCTACGCGTCGATCATGTCGCTCGACGGCGACATCGCCGCTCATGGCGGACTTCGCCCCGATCTTGCAGGCGGCCGACAGGATCGTCCTGGCGTGGCGCTTTCGGTCCACCCCGGCGCGGGTTCGTCGCTGTTGCGCCGGTAGGGGCAGGCGCGAACAATGGCTGCCGTTCGCGAGAGGGTCACGATGGTGGGTCCGCCGCTGGTAGTCGAGCAGTCGTTTCTGTTCACAGATGTGGAGGGCAGCGCGCGTCTGTGGGAGTCGGACCCGGAGGGGATGGAAGGGGCCCTCGCCGATCATTTTCGCCTGTTGAGGGAGGAGGTTTCGGCTCAGGACGGGACGGTGGTGAAAGATACCGGGGATGGTGTCTTCGCGGTGTTTGCCACGGCGCGGGGTGCGGTGGCGGCTGCCGTGTCGGCGCAGCAGTCTCTCGTCGCCGGTACGACCTCGGTGGGTGGGGCCGGGCCGCTGCGGGTCCGCATGGGGATTCACACCGGTCGAGCGGTCCACGAGGAGGGCGACTATCACGGCACGGCCGTCAACCGCTGCGCCCGGCTGATGGGCATCGCGCACGGTGGGCAGGTGCTGGTTTCCGAGTCGACCCACGGCCTCGTCTGTGACGACCCGCCGCTCCGCGTGTCCTTCAAGGCGCTCGGGGTACATCGTCTGAAGGACCTGGCCCGTCCCGAGGTGGTCCACCAGGTCGTCCACCCCGATCTGCCCACGCAGTTCCCGCCGCTGCGTTCGTTGGAGGCGTTCGCGCACAACCTGCCGGCGGAGCTGTCGAGCTTCGTGGGCCGGGCCGAGGAGTTGGCGGCGGTGCAGGCCGCCCTGGACCGTTCCCGTCTGGTGACGCTGACAGGTGCCGGCGGGTCGGGCAAGACCCGCCTCGCGTTGCAGGTGGCTGCGGATCGGGTGGAACAACATCCCGACGGTGTGTGGCTGGTGGATCTCGCGGGGCTGTCCGACCCTGAGCTCGTGCCACAGGCGACGCTGGCCGCGTTGCGGGCGCCCGAGCATGCGGGACGCGGGGTGTTCGAGGCCCTGTCGGACTTTCTGGTGTCACGTGATCTGCTGCTGGTGGTCGACAACTGCGAACACCTCATCGACGCGGCAGCGGAGCTGGCCGACCGGGTGTTGCGTGCCGCGCCGCAGGTGCGGCTCCTTGCTACCAGCCGAGAACCGCTCAACGTCGCAGGCGAGGTGAGCTGGCGTGTGCCCTCCCTGTCGCTGCCACAGGACGCCACACCCGCGGATGCGGTGTCGGAGGGTTCTGAGGCGGTGGCGCTGTTCGTCGAACGGGCGCAGGCAGCCGACCCCGGGTTCGAGCTCACACCAGACAACCTGCCTGCCGTGGCGGCGATCTGTCGACGTCTCGACGGCCTCCCCCTGGCGATCGAACTGGCGGCCGCACGGATGCGGGGGCTGTCCGTGGAGGACCTCGCCGCGCGGGTCCACGATCGCTTCGCCCTGCTCACCGGTGGCACCCGCACCGCCCTGCCACGCCAGCGGACGCTGGAGGCGACAGTGGCATGGAGCTACGACCTACTCGGCGACGACGAACGCCGCCTGTTCGCGCGCCTGTCGGTGTTCGCCGGCACCTTCACCCTCGACACGGTCGAGGAGGTCTGCGCCGGCCACGCCCTCGAACGGGGGCGCATCGTCGATCTGCTCACGGCGCTGGTGGACAAGTCCCTCGTGGCCGTGCACCTCAACGGCGGGCCTGCTCGCTACCGGCTGCTCGAGACCCTCCGCGACTACGCCCGCAAGCGTCTCGCCGAGTCATCCGACCGCGAGGCGGTGCGGGCGGCCCACCGGCGCTGGGCGGTGGCCTACGCCGAGGCAGTCGGCAGGCAGCTGCCCGGCCCCCAACAGAAGAGCTGGACGCGGGATACCGCCGCCACCGCGGACGACCTGCGGGCCGCGATCGAGCACGCCATCGACGACGGGGACGTCGAGACGGCTCTGCGGATCGTGGTCGGCCTCGACCTCTGGTACACGATCGGTAACTCCCTCCGCGAGGGTCGTCGCTGGCTCGATCGCCTCCTGCCGCTGGCAGACGGGGCCAATCCCGGGCTCCTTGGGCGCGCCCTGTCTCTCCATGGCTGGATCCTAGGCCACTTCGGGGAGACCGACCGCGCCGTAGCAGTCCTCGAGCGCAGCCTCACCCTGCTCTCGAAGGTCGATGACCCCTGTGGACTGGCCTTCGCGACGCTCTACCTCGCGGTCGCCCGCTGGCGGGCTGGAGAGCCGCAAACGGTCCGCGAGCTCCTCCACGAGGCGGTCACGGCATTCGACCAACTGAGCGACCCCTTCGGCCTCTCACTGGGTCGATGGCTGCTCATACTGTGGGAACTCGAATTCGGTCAGGTCAACGAAGCGGCGGCCCAAGCGGAGCGCTATCGCGAATATGCCGAGCACATGCCTGCCCCTCTGACCGTCGCGCACGCATCAGAGGCCGCCGCGCTTGTCGCCCGAGCACAGCGTGACCTCCGCGAGGCCCAGCGTCACTTCGGTGGGGCCATACAGCTCTACGGCGAGATCGGCGACGTCACCTGCCTCGCGCACTGCCTCGAGCACACCGCCCTGTGGGCACTCGACACCGCGCAGGCCAGCCGTGCGGCCTCGCTCCTCGGCGCGGCGGAAGCTCTCCGAGATGACATCGGCGGCCCGATGGTGTTGCCATTCGAGGGCATGTGGCACGACACCGCTACGGCCGCCGCCCGCAAAGCCCTTGGAGACGAGGCATTCACCACCGCCTGGCAGCACGGCAGGGAACTCGACCTCGCCAGGGCCATCAGACTAGGACTCGACACTGTAGGGGCCGGGCGCTCGACCTCTATGCCTCGGGCAATGTAGGTCGTCCAACTTGGGGGTGGACCTGCCAAGGTTATGGCCTTGTGAACCGGACCCTCTTCCGCGACGGCTAGACCTTGGAAGTTGTCAGCTTTACTCTCAGTGAGATCGTGCAGGGGAGGTGGTGCCCGGTAGACGGGGTGGTTCCTTCGGACGGCGGGGGTGGCAGGTCGGCTGCGGGTTCTGATCTGCCGTCTCATCTCCGGGAGAAGATCCGGGCGGGGCGTCCTCAGTTGGAGGGTGAGCGTCGCACGGTGACGGTGGTTTTTGTGGATGCGGTGGCTTCGACTGCTCTGGCGGAGCGGTTGGACGAGGAGGACGTCTATTACCTGATGCAAGGTGCGATCGGGCGGATGATGGAGGCTGTGCACCGTTATGAGGGGGTGGTGACGCAGTTTCTGGGGGATGGGATCATCGCCCTGTTCGGTGCTCCTATCGCTCATGAGGATTCGGCGCGCCGTGCGGTGTCGGCGGCTTTGGATATGCGTGAGGCTTTGGAGGCCTATGGGGAGCAGGCGCAGAGCGAGTACGGGGACAGGCTGGCGTTCCGGATCGGGCTGAATACGGGTCCGGTGGTAGTGGGCAGTATCAGCGACGAGTTGGAGATGGATTTCACTGCCATCGGTGACACGATCAATCTGGCGGCGCGGATGCAGCAGCAGGCGGACCCCGGGGAGATCTTGGTGTCGGAGCGGACGTGGCGGGTGGTGCGTGACTACTTCGACTTCGAGGATGCGGGGCTGCAGGAGGTGAAGGGCAAGGCGGCGCCGGTGGGTGCGTGGCGGCCACTGCGACCCCGGGGGG
>JALZEO010000276.1 GCA_030862025.1 Actinomycetota bacterium
GTCCCCGTTCCGCTCCAGCACAGGGGCCCTCCTCCCCACGTTCGCGCCAGTCCCCAGGGGTTCGCAGCGCCCGAAGGCCCGACTCGGAACCCTTCCGGGCGCATCAACGAACGCTAACCCGTGTCAGCAACTGCATGCGGCAATCGCAGACCGTCTGTAAGTTACGGAAGCGTAACCTACGACCCCGTAGGTTAGGAGATCCGAAATAATTTGGTCAAGCGGCGATCGTGCGCCTCGAGCCAGCTCGCAGACGGACACGTAACGCTGCCGAATGAGATATCCCCCGTCACACCGGAGAGACACGCGCGTCAGGTCGTTGTCCCGGTGCGCCGAGCGGCGGATGGCTACCCTGCGTCAACGGCGAGGTCGGGACGGATCGAGGTGACTGGGAGATCGCAGGAGCGGTTGGCTGGCCCTCGGGGGCCGCAGATCCGGGAGAAGAGAGCCAGGAGACCGCGGCGGCGCCGGGAGGGACCGGAGGGTGGTTCTACGGAGGCAAGGATGACTGAGCTGTCGAAGGCCTACGACCCGAGCGCGGTGGAACAGGACCTCTATGCGGACTGGGAGGCTTCCGGAATCTTTCACGCCGAACCCGACGACCCGGGTGAGCCTTTCTCCATCGTCATCCCACCGCCGAACGTCACCGGATCGCTCCATATCGGTCACGCCCTCGACAACTCGATCCAAGACGCGATCATCCGCCGCAAACGCATGCAGGGCGCGAACACAACCTGGGTGCCGGGCACGGACCATGCGGGGATCATGACGCAGATCGTCGTCGAGCGGCAGATCGCCGCCGAGGGCATCACCCGCCACGACCTGGGTCGGGAGGCCTTCGTCGAGCGCGTCTGGCGTTGGAAGGAGGAGTCCGGGGGAGCCATCCTGCGGCAGCTTCGGCGGCTCGGGACGTCATGCGACTGGTCGCGGGAGGCCTTCACCTTCGATGAGCCGCGATCGCGGGCGGTACGCGAGGTCTTCGTCTCCCTCTACGAGGAGGGCCTGATCTATCGCGGCAACCGGCTGATCAACTGGTGCCCGCGCTGCTTGACCGCCCTCTCAGACATTGAGGTCGAGCACGAGGAGACGGCTGGCGAGCTCGTCCATATCCGCTATCCGTCCACCGATGACGGTGAGGGAGTGGTCGTGGCGACAACACGCCCCGAGACCATGCTCGGTGATACGGCAGTGGCCGTACATCCTGACGATGAGCGCTACCGCGACCTCGTGGGCACGACACTGCGCCTTCCGCTCATGGAACGAGCGATCCCAGTGGTGGCTGACGGGCACGTGGACCCCGAGTTCGGAACGGGAGCCGTGAAGGTGACGCCCGCCCACGACCCCAACGACTACTCGATCGCCCAACGGCACGATCTCCCGCTGGTCAACGTTATGACCGACGAGGCGCGCATCTCCGATGCTGGCGGGCGCTTCGCGGGCATGGACCGCTACGAGGCGCGTGCGGCGGTCCGGGCGGCGCTCGAGGAAGAGGGGCTGCTCGTCACCGCTGAGCCGCATGACTATGCGGTGGGAGCCTGCTATCGCTGCGGCACGGTCGTCGAGCCACGGCTCAGCGACCAGTGGTTCGTGGCGGTCACGCCGCTCGCGGCCGACTCCATCGCCGCGGTCGAGGAGGGCAGGGTCCGTTTCGTGCCCGAGAGGTTCACCGGACCTTTCATCGAGTGGTTGCACCACCTCCACGACTGGTGCATCAGTCGCCAGATCTGGTGGGGCCACCGCATCCCTGCCTGGTACTGCCCGGAGGGACACGTCAGCGTCCTTCGTGAAGATCCCCAGGCCTGCGGTACCTGCGGTTCGCAGCACCTTGTCCAGGACGAGGACGTCCTGGACACCTGGTTCTCATCGTCACTGTGGCCCTTCACCGTGTTCGGCTGGCCCGACCACACGCCGGAGTTGAAAACCTGGTACCCCACTGCGGTGCTCGTCACCGGCTATGACATCAACACGTTCTGGGTCAGCCGCATGCTCATGATGGGCGTCCACTTCCTCGCCGACGTTCCCTTCCGCGTCGTGCACAACCACGGCATGGTGCGTGACCAATACGGCAAGAAGATGTCGAAATCGTTCGGCAACGTCGTTGACCCGCTCGAGTTCATCGACCGCTACGGGGCCGACGCCCTGCGCTTCGCCCTCTTCCAGCACGCTTCTCCGGGTCAAGACGTTCCACTCGCCGAGGAGTGGGTTGACGGAGGGCGCCGCTTCGCGAACAAGCTGTGGAACATGACTCGCTTCGTGCTCCAGGCCTCCGACGGCGCCCATCCCGAAAGACCCGAGATGACCCGGACGTCCGCGCTCGAGGATCGTTGGATCCTCTCCCGCCTCGAGGCCTGTCGCACCGAGGTCGACCGTGTCCTGTCCGTTGACACGCTCGACTGGTCCGCGGCTGCCCAGGCGCTCTACCACTTCGCCTGGTACGAGTTCGCCGACTGGTATCTGGAAGCGGCGAAAGTCCGTCTCTACGGCGAGGACAACGCCGCACGCGACGCGGCCGGGGACGCACTGCTCACCGTCCTCGACGATCTGCTGCGGCTGCTCCACCCTCTCATGCCGTTCGTGACCGAGGTGCTGTGGCGTTCGCTGACCGGTAGCGACGGAGGTAAGGACTCTCTCGCGGTAGCTGCCTGGCCATCCTCTCGGGGCGAGCCGGATCGCGATGCCGAGGAGCGCTTCGCCTTGCTCCAAGAGCTCGTCGGAGCGCTGCGCCGCTTCCGATCGGACCACCTCATCCCTCCCAGCCGGCGCATCAATGTGACGGTGGTGTCTCCTTTGCGCGAGGTGCTGGAACCACTAGCCCCACTCGTGACTGCTCTCGCAGGGCTCGATCGACTGACGTTCAGTGACGAGGAACCCGAAGCGGCCGGCACTGCTCGCGTCGTGTCCGCGTCGGGTGACGCCTTCATACCACTGGTCGGCGCGATCGACTTGGAGGGGGAGCTCGCACGCATGCGCAAGGAACTCGACAAGGCTGCCGCGGAGCATGGACGTGCCGTCGACCGCCTCGCGGACACACGCTTCGTCGAGCGTGCGCCCAGTCGGGTCGTCGCCCGTGAACGCGAGAAGCGCGACGAGTGGGCGCGAGTCGTCGAGACGTTGCAGGCCGAGATCGCGGAACTCGAAGCTGCCACGCGGACGGGCAGCGGGGCAGCCACACCCTGACGAGACCGGGGTCCCGCCGTGACCGCCCTCAGTTATGAGCAAGCGCTGGGCGACCTCGAATCCCGGGTGCCCGGTCGAATGCTGCCCGACCTGTCTCGCATCACCGCTCTCTCAGAGCATCTCGGCGAACCGCAAAGGACCTACCCGTCCGTGCACGTGACTGGCACGAACGGCAAGACCTCGGTGTCACGCATGATCGCCGCGCTGTTCGGGGCGATCGGGGTCCAGGCCGGGACCTACACCTCGCCCCACCTGCAGTCGCTGCGGGAACGCATCCGGGTCGGGAACGAGACGATGACGAAGGGGCAGTTCGCGGCCGCCTACCAGGACGTGGCCCCCCTCGCCGAACTCGTCGACTCCGAGCGTTCACCCGGGGGGGAACGGGTGACGTACTTCGAGATGCTGACCGCGCTGGCCTACTGGTGGTTTGCTGATTACCCCGTCGCGGTGGGCGTCTTCGAGGTGGGCATGGGGGGTGCCTGGGACGCGACGAACCTCGTCCGCGGAGAGGTAGCGGTGCTGACGAGCATCGACGTCGATCATCCCGAGCTCGGAAACAGCCCCGCAGAGACGGCGGCCGAGAAGGCGGGCATCATCAAACCCGGCGCAGCGGTAGTGAGCGCGGCCCAGTCACCGGATGTGCTTGCCGTCATTCGCGCCGCAGTGGAACGTCAGGACGCGACACTGCTGGTCGAGGGACACGACTTCGGAGTCGACGAGCGCCGCCTGGCCCTGGGGGGACAGGTCCTGACCCTTCTCACCCCATCCCGTCACCACACCGAGGTGTTTCTGCCTCTCCACGGCCCTCACCAGGCGGAGAATGCAGCTGTGGCTCTCGCCGCGTTCCACGCCTTCCTCGGCGACCTCGACAACATCGAGGATGATGTCGTACGGGCGGCGTTCGCGGGGGTTGAAGTGCCAGGGCGTCTCGAGGTGGTCGACCGTCGCCCTACTGTGGTGCTTGACGGGGCGCACAACCCGGCCGGAGCCCGTCGAGCCGCGGAGGCGATCCAAGAGGCGTTCGCGTTCCGGGATCTCGTCCTCGTCGTCGCTTGTCTCGGGGATAAGAACGTGGACGGCATCGTGGGGGCGTTCCGAGACCTTGCCAGCCACGTCGTCGTGACGCGCGCCCCCTCGAATCGCGCCGCTTCACTGGATGACATGGAGGCGGCGGCCCGCTCGGTGTGGGAGGGCACGAGCGTGGCGGTGGAGCGCGCGAGCACCATCGGCGGCGCTCTTGACAAGGCGACCGGGGTCACGGGCCCGAGTGATGGGGTGCTCGTCACGGGCTCGCTCTACACGGTCGGGGCCGCCCGTGACCTCTACGCTCCGCTCGACGAGTCCTAGCGTCCAGGTGCGAGCGGCAGCGATTCGGACAGGGACTGCTAGACGGATGCTGGAGTACTCGGGCGACGGTCAGTCAGTGTCGTCGATTGAGTGGCCTGCCACCCTTCCTGCCGCACATGGATGAGCGAAAGGCGCACCGTGGTATCGGAGCAGACTCTGATCCTCGTCAAGCCCGACGGTGTGCGTCGAGGATTGGTTGGTGAGGTGATCAGGCGTATCGAGCGTAAGGGTTACCGTCTCCGCTCGCTCCAGCAAATGGTTCTCGACCGCGCGACCGCGGAGACTCATTACGCCGAGCACGAGGGCAAGGAGTTCTTTCGCGAACTCGTCGACTTCATCACTTCGGGGCCCCTCGTCGCCATGTGTGTCGAAGGCGAGGACGCCATTCAGGGCATGCGGCAGCTCATGGGTGCGACCAGTCCTCTCGAGGCCGCCCCGGGCTCCATCCGGGGCATGTACGGAACCGATATCAGCGAAAACATCGTCCACGGGTCCGATGGCCCCGAGAGTGCCCAGCGCGAACTCGAACTCTTCTTTCCAGGCCGCTTCAGATGACTCACAGGCAAGTCAAGGCCCGGGTTGTTCGCGGTCGGCGCTGAGGTGAGAGTCACGCCGAGCAGAAGGGGCCTCGGTGGCGAGAGCGGCTGGCGACGAAGGCTCGGTGTGGACCTGCGGGCCGACTGGCGGCGCATGGGGCGCCGCGCTGCCATTCGGACCTGTGTCGTCAGACGGCGGGCCAAGCCCGGTCGGCTGCACCCGTTGTGCCGCGGAGAGTATCCGTACATTCCTGCTGCCGGACATTGCTGAGCGGTCGCAGATCGCCTGTCCGGAGGACGCCGCCGGTCTGCTCGTCCCCGAGCTGGTAGGGCGCGATCGCGAGCGCTGCGTCAGCGCACTACTCGACACGAAGCATCGCCTGGTCGCGGTGGCGACGGTCAGCGTCGGATCCGTCGATCACACCTTCATGTCGCCGCGAGAGGTACTGCGCGACGCGCTGCTCGCGAACGCGAGTGCTCTGGTGCTCGCCCACAATCATCCCTCGGGCGATCCCCAGCCGAGTCGCGACGACGAGCTCGTAACGGCTCGGCTCGTACATGCCGGTGAGATCGTGGGTGTGGCCGTGCTCGACCACCTTGTGATAGGTGGGTCTCGCTGGGTCAGCATGGCCCGAGCCGGGCTCGTCCGGTAACGTGCTCGGTGTCGCTTCGCTACGAGCGCGACCACAGACGACTGCCATGCAACCGCGTGGAGCGCGCCGACAACGTTGATCGGCTTGACCCGGGTTCACTCGGGACGGGGCTCGGGCCGGTAGGGATGTGCCGATTCGGTCGTTCGCCGCTTTTCTCGGGCAGTGTTACGCTCCTCCCGCCGGCGTGGGCTCTCGATCTCTCCGGCCCCTGCGTAACCCGTCAACCCGACTCTCAGGTGCACCGTGTCGAATAACATCACGAACACCGTTCAGTTCCTCGGTCGAGATATGGCCGTCGACCTCGGCACCGCGAACACACTGGTGTACGTGCGGGGACGGGGGATTGTTCTCGACGAGCCGTCTGTCGTGGCGATCAATACGAAGAACGGGGCCATCCTCGCTGTGGGCTCCGAGGCGAAGCGCATGATCGGCCGGACACCAGGCCACATCGTGGCGATCCGTCCCCTGAAGGACGGCGTTATCGCTGATTTCGACGTAACCGAGAAGATGCTCCGCTACTTCATCCAGGCGGTGCACAAGCGGCGCTTCCTCGCAAAGCCCCGAGTCGTGGTGTGCGTGCCGTCAGGCATCACCGGAGTCGAGCAGCGGGCGGTGGAGGAGGCGACGGTTCAGGCCGGGGCCCGCGCCGCCTACATCATCGAAGAGCCGATGGCGGCTGCCATCGGCGCCGGGCTCCCCGTGCACGAGCCGGCCGGCAACATGGTGGTCGACATAGGTGGTGGCACAACCGAGGTGGCGGTCATCTCGCTCGGCGGCATCGTGACGAGCCAGTCGATCCGCATCGGTGGCGACGAGCTCGACGATGCGATCATCTCCTACATCAAGAAGGAATACTCGCTCATGCTCGGCGAGCGCACTGCCGAGGAGATCAAGATCGCCATCGGCTCCGCCTTTCCGCTGGCTGACGAGCCCCATGCGGAGATCCGTGGCCGTGACCTCGTCTCGGGACTTCCCAAGACCATCGTGGTTTCGGCGGAAGAGATTCGTAGGGCTATCGAGGAGCCCGTCAACGCCATCGTGGATGCGGTCAAGAACACACTCGATCGCACGCCACCCGAGCTGGCCGCCGACATCATGGACAAAGGAATCGTCTTGGCTGGTGGGGGCGCGAACCTGAAGGGACTCGACGAGCGCCTGAAGCACGAAACCGGCATGCCGATCCATATCACCGAGGCTCCGCTATCGTCGGTGGCACTCGGGTCCGGCAAGTGTCTCGAGGAGTTCGAGGCCTTGAAGA
>JALZEO010000280.1 GCA_030862025.1 Actinomycetota bacterium
CGACGGGACATTGCACGGTGAACCTCCTGGGGCTCGTTCCACTCTAGCCGGAACGGCCGCCCTCCAGACCCCCGGGATCCCGCCCATCACCACGCACGGGCCCGAGCCGCGTGACACGAACTGCAGGCGGCTCTGAGGTTGTCAGGATCGTTTCCACCGCCCCGGTCGGGTGGAATGACATGGTCGACGCCGCGGGCGTAGCCCTCGCAGCCAGGAAACTTGAGTCTGCAGGTCCAGCCGTCACGATTGAGAACCGCGATCCTGGCCTTGTGCCAGTCTCTGGCGGCCTGTTGGGCCTGCCGGTCGCTTTCCGAATAGCCACACCTGCTGCAGGCGTGCAGGCGAGTGCCTGCGTCTTTGTGCCAGGCTCTCTGGCCGCAGGCCGGGCAGCGGGTAGCTGTCTTTCGGAGCATCACGGCTCGACCTGGCAATGTAGCCGACTTCCTATGGGGCTTCCGTCCTGAAGGCGTGTCGGCTCGTGGCGCGGCCTCGGGACGAATCGATCGCATGAACCACGGTCAAGAGGGCACGGTCTGTGGTGGACTCGGTGGACTCTCGTGATGCAGCCGGTCGAGTGCGGTCAGGTAATAGGCGTAGGCCTTGTCGCGGACGGCGGTGGTATCCGTGAACGTCTGCTGCCCAGTACCCACACCCCGGACCGTGGCGATCAGGTGATGTGCATCCTCAAGTCCACAGGTGCCCGCCGCTAGAGACTCCTCGAAGCGGTAGACGGCGTACGACGTCGGTTCCCCGAGTGCACCGAGTGCCGTTCCCCGGAAAGTCAGTTCGACGCCAGCGTCCACCCGCCGCGCAGCGGTGATCGTCGGAGGGGCCGGCTGAACCCCAGCCAGCTGCGGCATGACAGGCACCAGCGCGGGCCGCGAATAGTGGTCTGCGACCATCCGGCTGATCCCACCGATTCTGTCCGCGCGTACGTCCTTGGCGCTGAAGTGGACGTCGCCATATACCTGCGGGTGGTTGCGGTTGACGTGCAGGTGGCGGCTCAACTCGGCGGGGTCAGACCAGGCCCCGCCCGTGCCCATCTTGTACGCGGCCTGGCCGACGTACAGATGCACCGACGTACCTAGGACCGTATTCGACCACCACGGGACCAGCTTGGCGTAGTCGGCCGCGCCGAAGCCGATGTTCCAGTAGATCTGCGGGGCCACGTAGTCGATCCACTGCTCCTTGACCCATCTGTGACTGTCTGCGTAGGTCGAGTCGTACGACTGCAAGCCTGCGGTGTCCGAGCCGCGCGGATCACTCGAGCGATTGCGCCAGATGCCGAACGGGCTGATGCCGAACTTCACCCACGGCTTCGCCCTCTTGACCTTGGCACCCATCTCCTCGACCAGCAGGTCGACGTTGTGCCGCCGCCAGTCGTGAATGTCAGCGAACCCTTGGCCGTACCTGGCATAGGTGTCACGGTCCGGAATCTCCTCACCAGACACGGGATAGGGATAGAAGTAGTCGTCCAGATGCACAGCGTCGACGTCGTACTTGCTGACCGCGTCGAGTATCGCGTCCAGGATGAACGCACGGACTTCGGGAATCCCTGGGTTGTAGTAGAGCCTCCGGCCATATTCGTAGACCCAGTTCGGATGCCGCCGAGCCGGGTGCCCTGCTGCCAGCCTGGAGGGATCGGCTTGCGTACTCACCCGGTAGGGGTTGAACCAGGCGTGGAACTCCAGATTCCGCCTGTGCGCCTCCTCAACCAGGAAAGCGAGCGGGTCGTAGCCTGGATGGGTTCCCTGCCGCCCGGTTAGCCACTCCGACCAAGGCTCGTGGGGCGAGGGCCACAGGGTGTCCCCGGTCGGGCGAACCTGAACGACCACGGCATTCAGTCTCAACCGATGGGCCAGGTCCAACCAGGCGATGTACTCGGCCTTCTGAGTGGCGACGTCGAGGCCTTGCCTGCTCGGCCAGTCGAGATTGCCGACGGTGGCGATCCACATCGCCCGGAACTGGCGTTTGGGCACGGCCGCGTCCGGCTGACATTCAGACCTGACAAGAACGGGCGTGGTCCCTTTCACCGCTGTGATCGAGCCGATCCCACCGGCCAGGGCGATAGCCATGACGACCGCGGTCAGGGCGAGCATTCGGGCGTAGCCCCGATACCCATCCATGAGCTCCCCACTCCCCTGGACAACACGAGCGGAGTTGCCACAGGCAACCGCCGGAAATGAGGTTTTCAGAGCTGGGATCAAAGCGCAATCTTCCATCCCGGCGCCGACCGCAGCACAGCAGTTGGGAAAGCCCCGGCCGGAGCCTGCCGACGCGGGGCTTTCGTGGGATTGTTCACCCCTGTTGTCGGCAAGTTGGAGATCCGACTTGACCCGATCGTCTCAACTCAATTTCGTGAGGGCACGGCGCATGCCGCGGACCGCCTGGGAGATGCGCTGCTCGTTCTCTACCAGGGCGAAGCGGACGAACCCGTCACCACCGAGACCGAATCCCGCACCCGGCGAAACAGCCACCTTCGCCTCGTCGACGAGCATGACCGCGAAATCCATACTCCCCATGTCTTCGTAAGCGCTAGGGATGGGCGCCCATACGAACATCGTTCCCTGTGGCCTGCTCACTTCCCAGCCGATGCGGTCGAGCCCGTCGCACAAGGCGTCTCGGCGTCGTCGATAGATCTCACACACCTGCTCGGGATAGTCAGCTGCCTCGTTCATGGCCACGATCGAGGCGATCTGGATCGGCTGGAACGTCCCGTAATCGAGGTATGATTTGAGACGGGCAAGGGCGGCGACGGCTTCTGCGTTGCCGACGAGGAAGCCGACCCGCCAGCCCGCCATGGAGAACGACTTCGTAAGGGTGTACAGCTCGACTGACACGTCCTTGGCGCCCGCCACCTGAAGTATCGAAGGCGGGCGGTAGTCGTCGAATGCCACATCGGCGTAGGCGAAGTCGTGCACCAGGAAGACATCGTGAGCCCGGGCAAACTCCACAACCCGGCGCATGAAGTCGAGGTCTACGCAGTGGGTGGTGGGATTGTGGGGGAAGGACAACACGATGACCCTGGGGCGGGGCCACGACTCCTCCCAGGCCTGGAGTAGGTTGGCGAAGAAGTCCTCGTCAGGTCCCAGGCGGATCTGGCGGACCTCCGCCCCAGCCATGAGGGGAGCATAGATGTGAATGGGGTAGGAGGGGGTGGGCACGAACGCAACGTCGCCGGGCTGAACCAGCGTCCACATCAGGTGGGAGAGGCCCTCCTTCGCACCTATCGTGGTAATGGCCTCGGTCTCGGCCTCTAGCTCCACGCCGAAACGACGCTGGTAGAGATCGCAGATGGCCTGCCGGAGCTTGGGGATACCCCGACTGGCGGAATAGCGGTGGTTGCGGGAGTTGCGTGCCGCCTCGCACAGCTTGTCGACCGCGACCCGGGGCGAGGGAATGTCCGGGTTTCCAAACCCCAGATCGATCACGTCCACGCCGGCTCGGCGGGCGGTCATCTTGTGCGCGTCGATGGTCGCGAAGGCGTAGGGAGGAAGGGCATTGATGCGGCGGAATTCCATCGAATGACTACCAGCGGAGATAGGGGATATCGAAGCCATCCGGCCGCAGCTGCCATGTGGTGGACACAGGCACGAGCGTACCCGGCTCCCAAGTGCTCAGCCGAGCAGAAGTTCCGGTGCTCGGCGGCTCATGGTTTGAACGCTTCAACTCCCCCGTCCCCTCGATGGCGTTCAAACAGGTCGCCCCGGCGATGGGGTCGAGCTCGCCGTGCCGCCAGCGGTGAGACGCGCGGAAGCGCGTCACCCTGGCCGCACAGCTACGTTCGCCTTGCGAATCGCCCAGGCGCCAGGGAGGACGTCGTGCCCTCGGAAACGGTGAAGATCTCGGGGCACATCATCGACACTGGTCAGCTTGCGCGCGTTCTCGACACGATCCTCGAGCACGACGCGGACTACGAGATCGTCCACATCGAGGTCGGCAAGCGTCCCGCCGACGAGTCGGAGGCCACGCTCGTGGTCAGCGCGGACAGCCAGCGGGCACTCGACGGCGCGCTCGCGAGCATCTCGAACTTCGGCGCGGCAGCGGTTGAGGCCAGCGACGCCAGGACCGTCTCCGCCGATCTCGACAGCTGCTTCCCCGAAGGCTTCTACTCCACCACCAATCTACGCACACAAGTGCGCGTGCAGGGACACTGGCTCGACCTTGCCGGCCCAGAGATGGATTGCGGCATCCGCATCCTCGCGGACGGGGGGGCAGTACGGCCCGAGACGGTCCCGATGCTCGATGTACGCGCCGGTGACCGTATCGTCGTCGGTTTCGAGGGGGTACGGGTTTTGCCTGCACGGTCGCTGCCAGCGCGAGGTCAGCCGAGCCACACGTTCACCTTCATGAGCTCCCAGGTCAGCACGGAAAAGCCGCAGCGTCTGCTCGTGCGACGGGTGGCCGCGGGCATGCGGGCATGCCGCGCGCGGGGCGCGAAGATCTGCTGGGTGGCAGGTCCGGCCCTCGTCCATACGGGATCCGTGCCAGCCGCGGTGGCTCTCGTGCGCGCCGGTTGGGTTCAGATCCTCTTCGCCGGTAACGCGCTGCCGGCGCACGACATCGAGGCGCAGCTCCACGGCACCTCACTGGGAATCTCCCAGACTCGAGGGGTGCCTACCGAGCACGGGCACAGCAACCACATCCGCGCGATCAATGCCATCCGTCGGGCCGGGTCGATCGCCGAAGCGGTGGAGCGCAAGATCGTCACCGGCGGACTCATGCATGCGTGCACCCGGCACGGGGTTGAACTCGTGTTGGCCGGTTCGGTGCGGGACGACGGTCCTCTGCCGGAAGTCCTCGTCGACGTCGTGGCCGCGCAGATGGCGATGCGTCGGCGAGTCCCCGAGATCGGCTTCTGCCTCGTGCTCTGCACGATGCTTCACGGCATCGCGGTGGGTAACCTCCTGCCGGCCGACGTGCCGCTCGTCTGCGTCGATATCAGCCCTGCCACGGTGACAAAGCTGGCAGACCGGGGATCCGCCCAGGCGCTGGGCGTGGTCACCGACGTCGGGCTCTTCCTCGCCGTGCTCGCCGAGGAACTCGCGCCCCTCGAGCTCCACGAGGAGCTGGTCCGCGCTGACGCCAAGAGCGCAGACGTCAGGCGCTAGCGGGCACCGCCCCACTCGCCTGCACTACCTGCCGGGCCGAACGCTCCCCTCGCATTCATTCTCTGACTGCGAGAGGATGATCAAGGGTCGAGTTGTTTGTCCGCCCGGCTCCGCGGCCGCGTGCCGCGCCATCATCGAGGGGGTCGAGATGAAGTTCCTGGTGCTGTGGCGTCTCGAGCTGACGCGGTTGTCAAGCGAGGTCGCGAGGGCAGTGCTGCGGATGGGCGAGTACGGCGGGCCCCTGGAACAGCAGGGTAAGGTCCTGGCCCGCTATCACATCGTCGGTGGTCATGGGGGAGCGTGGATCTACAACGTGGACTCCCACGAGGAACTCGAGATGCTGCTCGCCCGCTCCCCCGTGTACAACTTCGCCCACTATGAGATCCTGCCGCTCGCCGACATGGCAGCCCTGCCGGTGCAGCCGCCGGAATAGGCGAGGTCGCGTCCAGCCACGCTGGTTGCTGGGGCGGCAAGCCGGGAGTGGTGGTCATGAGGGAGGAGCAGTGATGGCGGAGGCAGCGATCTTTATTGGCTTCGGGCAAGCCGCGCGGGCTCGCGAACCCCAGGCGCTCGAACTCCTCGACGAGGGGCTGCGCTACTTCGCCGCCCTCCAGGAGCAGGGCGAGATCGAGAGCTTCGAGCCGGTTGTGCTCGCGCCGCATGGCGGCGATCTCAGAGGTTTCGTCCTGGTCCGAGGGGAGCGCACCGCCCTCGGTCGCCTCCGCCGCGACCCGGACTTCCGTCGCCTCACCACCCGCGCCAGCCTCGTGGTCGACAACTTCGGCGTGGTCAACGCGTATGTGGGCGAGGGCCTGCGGTCCCAGCTCGCCGTCTTTCAGTCACAGGTCGACGAGCAGCTGCACGCCTAGTGCCGTGTCGCCCGGGGCGGGGACGCTGGAGTCCCAGATCGCCTCGTTTCAGCTGGGGTCCTCGGGGATCACACTGCGGGGGAGCCCGAGCGCATCCTGGAGGAACCCCAACTCGAGGAGCATGAGACTCTCGGCCACCACTTCCTGCGGTGTCATGTGCGTCACGCCGCTCAGCGGGAGGAAGGCGTGAGGACGGGCAGCCTCCAGCAGCGCGCGTGACAGCGTCAGCGAGTGGGCTGCCACCACGTTGTCGTCGCCGAGACCGTGGATGAGCAGCAGTGGCCGCTCGAGACGGCGGGCGTCGTCGACGAGTGAGCTGCGCCGGTAGGCATCCGACTCGCTCTGCGGGTGGCCGAGGTAACGCTCCGTGTAGTGGGTGTCGTACAGGGTCCAGTCGGTGACGGGAGCGCCGGCCACCGCGGCGTGGAAGAGGTCCGGCCGGCGCAGCACGGCCAGCGCTGCGAGGTAGCCGCCGAACGACCAGCCGCGGATGGCGACCCGGTCGAGGTCGAGGCGCGGTTCGAGCTCGGCAGCAGCCAGTAGGCCGTCGACCTGGTCTTCGAGCACAGGTCCGGCGAGGTCGAGGTGAACCGCGCGTTCCCAGTCCGGGCCTCGACCGGGAGTGCCGCGGCCGTCGATCAGGAGCACCGCGAAACCCTGTTCGGCGAACCATTGGGAGGTGAGGTAGGCGCCGAGCGCCTGGACTACCCGTTGAGCATGCGGGCCGCCGTAGGGATCCACGAGCACCGGCAGTGGACCGTCGGCCGTGGAGGGCATCAGCAGCGCGACCCTCAAGTGCCGCATACCAAGCTCGTGGAACCTCACCCGGGGCGTGACCACCGGTGTCGCCGCAACTGAAGGAAGCGTCGCAACGGCTCGACCCGCACGATGGATGACGTGCCGCGGGTCCGCCCCCTGCAGGGTTGACGAGCTCACGATGACGACGTCGCCCCCGGCCGTAGCGCCGTGGACGCCCGGCTCAGCGGTCAACCATTCGATCTTCCCCCCGTCGGAAGGGACCCGAACGACGTGCACTTCCGTAGGTTCCTGCGACGCAGCGACGAGTACTCCTGCGGCGCCGGCGTGGAGCACGCGGCGTACCTGGAGGCCGGGCGGAGTGACGGGGACGCCGTCGAAGGCCAATCGTCGCGTGTCGTCGCGGTCGATGGTCGTCACGAGCCTGCCGTCTGGTAGCCAGGCCGGAGAGCCGTCGACCAGTTCCACCCAGGCAGGATCCACCTGGACCTGCACCACCTCGGTCTGGCCGGTGTCCTGATCCGCCACGAGCACCCGCGCCTCGCGCTGATCTCGAGATTGCACGAGCAGGGTGAGGGGGCCCTCCCTGCCCCAACGCACGCGCGCGAGGTAGGGGAACGCGTGACGCTCCCAGACGATCGGCTGCGGGTCGGTCCCCCCCTCACCCGCCTCGACGACCCACAGGGTGACGTCAGCGTTCATGGTTCCGGCCGCCGGGTAGGCGACGGTCTGCGGGCTGCGTGCCGGGTCGATGGGATTCGTGATGTGCCAGTGGGGGACCATGGACTCTTCGACCCGCGCTACCGCCAGCCGGCTCGGGTCCGGCCCCCACCAGAAGCCCCGCGTTCGACCCATCTCCTCGGCGGCTACGAACTCGGCGAGCCCCCAGC
>JALZEO010000287.1 GCA_030862025.1 Actinomycetota bacterium
GTGCCATCCGATGACCCCTGCCGTATGAGCAGGACGACCACGATGACCGCCGACGCGACGATGAGCGAGATCGCCGCAAGGAGACGAACCCTGCTCAAAGGTGGGCCCCTCGTGTCCCCAGCGAAAGAGCGCAAGCAGTCTAGGGATTGTGCGATGCCTGACACCGGAGGCTCCGCCTCGAGGCTCGGAGCCCTGTTCTCAGCCTCCCAGTTCCGCGCGCAGGCGCTCGCCCTTCCGGACATTCACGACGTCGCCTTTCTCCTGCGCTAGCCGGACGGCCTCCTCGAGAGGTGGCTCCGCCTCGCGCTCCCGGCTCGTCAGCCTGAGAACTTCGGCTAGGCAGAACAGCGCATGGATGCGAAGGAGCGGGAACTGGGTCGACTCGGAGAGCACCACCGCCTCGCGAGCCAGGCTCTCCGCCTCGTCACGTTCTCCTCGTCGGGCCAGGACCTTACTCAGTACGCTTCGCCACAGCACCTGCGAGTAGACGTCATCGCTCGCCGCCGCACCACGGCTGGTCTCGATGAACTCCTCCGCCTCCTGGTACCGCCCCTGGACGTACAGCGCCTCGGCGAGGAGTGAAGCCGTCGTCGAGAGCCACGAGACCTCCCCGATCTCGTACAGCGTTGCGAAGCCCCAGCGCAGCTCCCGCTCTGCCGCTCTGGGCTCGTCGGCCAACAACTCCACCCAGCCGGCGAATTGCGTCATCGGCCCTGCGGCCCACACGGTGAGCGCGATCTCCTGGAGGAGGGTCCGAGCCTGACTGATGCTGGTCCGAGCCTCGTCGAAGTTACCGAGCAGCGCCTCACACGCCCCGCGGCTGAACAGCGCGCTGGAGCTGACCTTCCGGTCGCCCTTCGCCCGTTCGAGTACCTCCTCACAGCGCTGGAGCCCGAGCTCGGCGGGGGTAGGTCCGGCCCACACCACGAGCGGTACCCACGAGAGGTTCTCGAGTTCGCCTCTGAGGTCCCCTGCGGCGCGGGCGTGCACCACCGCCTGTTCCCACGCGCGCTCAGCGTCCCCGAATTCCGCTTTCATCATGTGCACGAGGCCCAGCAGCGCCCATCCCTGTGCGAGGCCCCGATCATCGCCCAGACGGTCGAAGGTCGACGTGGCCCGGGCAGCCTCCCGTTCCGCCTCTTCCGCCCAACCCTCCGGCTCGGTGAACAGCCGGATCCATAGGCCGAGGATGACGGCATGCGCCTGGAGATCGGGGTCTCCAGAAGCCGTCGCGGCCTGCCCCATCTCCGCCACCACCGCCTGCAGCGCTCCGAAGTCCCCCGTCTCCATCAGGGCGAAGGCGAGCCGCGGAAGCAGCTTCAGTCGTGCCGGATCGTCCTGTGGAAGGACCGTCGAGGCCCGGGACAGCAGGCTGACGGCTCCGGGCATGTCGCCCCGGTCGTACGCCCGCTCGCCCGCTGAGCCCAAGGCCGCACCTGCACGCTTGCCCAAGGCCCGGGCCCGTTCGGTGGGGGGACCGAGCTCCAGCAGCGCCCGGTAGGCCTGCTCGAGGTGGAAGCCGAGGATCTCCGCGAACTCCACCGCCCGGGTCCCCGACTTCGCTTCGATCCAGTCGGCCAGCCGCTCATGGAGGGTCGCCCGCTCCGTCTTCGGCAGCCCCGCGTACGCGGCGTCACGCATCAGGACGTGGGTGAAGCGGTAGGCGTCCTCCTCCCTGAAATCCGACCGGTCAGGCCGGATGAGCTCCTTGCGGGCCAGGGACTGCAGATGGCTGCCCACACGGGGCTTGAGCTCCCGCGGCGCCAGCTCTGAAACGGCGCCCCACCAGAACACTCGACCGACCACCGAGCCCCGTTCGATGACCGCACGCTCCTCGGCCTCCAGCCGGTCGAGGCGGGCGGTCAGGAGGGCCTGGATGGTCGAGGGGACCGAGACGCTCGCGATGTCACCAACAACCGTCCAGTGCGCGTCGTCGCGACGGAGCAGCCCTTCGTCGACCAGCATCCGCAGCGTCTCCTCTACGAAGAGGGGGTTGCCTTCGGCCACCTCCGCGATCCGGCTCCTCGCCTCCGCGTCGATCTCGGCGCCGCCCACGAGGTTTCCTATCAACCCCTCGATCTCACGCTCCTCGAGCGGTGCCAGGTTGATCAGCGACGCGTTCGCCTTGCCCGCGACCCAGGTGGGACGAGTCTCGAGAAGCTCGGGGCGCCCCAGGCAGAGCAGCAGGAGGGGGACCTCCCGCACCCAGTCCACCAGGTACTCGAGCAGGTCGAGGAAGGTCGGCTCTCCCCAGTGGAGGTCGTCGAACACGACGACGAGCGGGCGCTGTGCGGCCAGGGCCTCGAACAGCTTCCGCACCGCCCAGAAGGTCTCCTGGATGCCCGGGGTGGCACCGGCCAGCCGCAGCAGTGGTACGAGCCGATCTGCGACGAGCATCCAATCCTCGCCCGTGGGGAGCAGGTCCGTCAGTCTGGCCCGGGCATCCTGTCGTGAATCCTCCTCCTTGATGCCGGCCGCGTCGCGCAGCACCTCCACGACGGGCCGGAAGGTGATCCCTTCGCCATAGGGGAGACAGTGCCCTGTCAGGACCCACGTCTCGGCATCCACCCCGTCCACGAACTCGTGCACGAGGCGCGACTTACCGATCCCCGCCTGGCCCAGCACCGTCACGAGTTCGCAGCCCGGGGCACGCACGGCGCGGTCGAGGGCTTGCCGCAGCTCTGCCAGCTCTCGTTCCCGCCCCACGAGGGGGGAATCGAGGCGGCGGCTCCAGCCGGGCACCCCGGGGGTCACGTCGAGCACCCTCCATGCGGCCAGCGGTTCAGACTTCCCCCTGAGCGTGAGGGGAGGCAGCCTCTCTGCGCTGACCGCCCCTCGAACCAGCCGATGGGTGAGCTCACCGACCAGGATCTCCCCGGGGGAGGCGGACTCCTCCAACCTCGCGGCCACGTTGACGGCGTCCCCGACCATGAACCACTCCTCGGGGCCCGGGCCTCCGGCCAGGACCTCACCGGTGTTCACGCCCGTCCTCGTTGTGATCCTGGCCCCCCACGACCGCTGGAACTCCTCGTTCAGGCGGCGGAGGTGGTCGCGCATCTCGACGGCTGCGCGGACCGCCCGAAGGGCATCGTCCTCGTGGGCCCGTGGGATGCCGAACACCGCCATCACGGCGTCCCCGATGAACTTCTCGACCATGCCCCCGTGACGCTCGAGCACCGCTTTCATGTCTTCGAAGAACCGCGCCATGAGACGGCGCAAGGATTCGGGATCGAGCTCTTCGCCGAGGACCGTGGACCCGACGACGTCCGAGAAGACTACGGTCACGACCTTGCGGGCTTCCCTCGCGTCCACGCTTCACCGTTCTCAGAAGCCGCCGCGTAGCGCATGGCAGCAACCGGGAGCGCCCATGCGCACGGGGGGAGCGGTGTCCTCATTCGCTGAACCCGCCTCTACGGACAGCGCTCACGTCCCCATTCTGGCCCCGGTCGGGGGCAATGGCAACGGCGTCAACTACGGAAAGCTACACGGAACGGGCCAATTTGGACGAATAGCCTTGACATCTCGGGCTCAAAGGGGGTAGGCGATGACCGTCGACCGCCCACCGCCGACGCCCGGACCGAAGGGACCCCCATGGAATCTGATCAAGAGCTCGCGACGCCTGAACAGTTGGATCAGCTGGCCCGTGCACTGCATGTCATCAGCCGACCGGCGCTACGGAGGGCCTTCCTGTCCGATCCGCATGCCACGCTCACGGCGAACGGGGCGGAGTACCTGCCCGAGGCCCTCGTGGACGTGCTCGCTCACATGAGCTACGAGGAACTGTCGCTCGTGGCGCGCCTCTGGCAGCCTGAGCACGGCATCGGCATCGGGACCATGCCGGACGGGGGCGTGTTCAGGTTCCTGTGAGATCGATTGCGAGCGGGTACGACGGCGTTTCGGCCGGGGACGACTCCTGATCGTCCAGGCCCAACGTCGAGTCGTGCCGAGGAGTGAGCGTCCGAGTGGAGAGCCAGTGCCTGCGGAAGAAGATCGAGCTCGTCCTTCCCGCACTTGAGGCGGCGGACCGCAGGCTCCGCACCCACCCCCGTGTGGCAGACCTCTACCCCGAGTACCTGGTGACGGCTCACGGGATCATCCGCGCCAGCGTCCCCCTCATGGAGGCGGCCTCCGAACGTGCGACCGCTCTGTGCGAACGGGACGCCGTCGCGGACTTGCTGGCGCCGTACCTGGAGAAGCACATCCCAGAGGAACAGGGCCACGACGAGTGGTTGCTGGAGGACCTGGAGGCTCTCGGGATCGACCGTTCCGAAGTGCTCACCCGGCCGCCGTCTCCGGCCGTCGCGGCCCTCGTCGGAGCCCAGTACTACTGGATCCTGCACTATCACCCGGTGGCCCTACTCGGCTACATCGCCCTGCTCGAGGGCTATCCACCGCACAGGCACGAGATCGAGTACCTCATGGCGAGGACCGGCAGCAGCCCTCGAGCGTTCCGGACGCTGCTTGCCCACGCCGACCTCGATCCCCACCACCGCGACGAGTTGAACGACATGCTCAACGCCCTGCCGCTCACGGCGGAGCAGCGCTCGGTCCTCGGACTCTCGGCCATGAACAGCGTCCGCCTCCTGGCGCGCTGCATCGAGGAGGTCATCGAGCGCGACGTCGCCCCGTGACGGGTCCGCTCATCGCCTCGCCCTTGCTTTCACCTGCTCAGCGAAGGCGTCGAACAGGGCCTGTTGAGCCTCGTCCTCCTCGGCGGTCACCTCCGGGTGCCACTGCACTCCCGTCACCCACCCCGAGGCACCCTGTGGCTCGAGGGCCTCCGTGACTCCGTCCTCGCCCCAGGCCACGGGCTGCAAGCCGTCTCCGAGCCGCTCGATGCCCTGATGGTGGTGGGAGGCGCACCCCTTCAGACGCCCGGAGCCCACCGCGGCAGCCAGCCTGCTGCCCTCGGCGACCTCCACGTCGTGGGGAACCCACGTGTCGTTGCTCGGGTCGCCGTGCGCGACGGACCCGAGGACGTCGGGCAAGTGCTGGCTCAGGGTCCCACCACAGGCGACATTGAGCACCTGCATGCCACGGCAGATCGCGAGGACGGGCAGGCCGGACGCGAGGGCGGCAGGTATGAGCGCCAACTCGAGGTCGTCGCGAACGGGATCGACGCCGTAGGTAGAGGGGTGCGGCTGGGCACCGTACCGCTCGGGGTCGACATCGCCGCCGCCCGCGAGCAGGAGCCCGGAGAAGGGTGCGAGCACTTCTTCGGGACTGCCGGAACTGGGGCCAGGGACGATCACCGGCCACAGCCCTGACCGTCGCAGCGCGGCGACATAATCCTCGGGGACGGCGAAGGCCGCTGTCGTCCAGCCGCTGACTCGTCCCGGGCTCAGCCCCCAGGAGGGGATCGCCACCATCGGCGCGACCATCTCGCAACCCCCCACGCTTTGCCGCTCGCCAGGGAGAGAGGGCCCCCGAACCCCACCTCGAGCTAACTCCCCCCAGTATTCCAGGGCGGCACCTTCTCCTGCGACTTCGGCTCGGCCATGCAGGTCGTATCTAGCCCTCAACCGGAGGGTCACGCCGACCTCTAGGGGGCGTTCAAGAGAGCGCACTGGTCGAGCCAGCGTTCCCCATCCCGCCTCGTGGTCCTATTGCGTGAATGGATTTCCTTGCATCCTGATAAGAGACCTATTGTGAAAAGGGGTTCCAATGCCGTGCTGCGGAGGCCCTCGTCATCGAACCAGCCGGATGGCGCGCCAGCCCAGGCAGGCAAGAGGAGGTCATGATGGCGAGCTTGCAGGTCGTCCGCCCGGGGGAGCGCAAGAGAGACGTTTCCTCGGGCGACATGTCGCGCGAGGCGGCGATCTCCGGCGAACTGGTAGGAGCGGAAAAGCTGTGGGTCGGCTGGGTCGAGCTCGGGCCGGGTCTGGTGTCGCGGGTGCATCACCACGGGGAATCCGAGAGCGCGATCTTCGTTGCGTCGGGGCGGGCTCGCTTCTATTCGGGCGAGGACCTTGACGACGTGCATGAGGCTGGCCCGGGGGATTTCGTATGGGTTCCCCCCAACCTGGTACACGTCGAGGTCAACGTGAGCGACGTCGCTCCGGTGCAGATGGTGGTGGCCCGCTCCACCCAGGAGGCCATCGTGGTCAACCTCGAGGATCCGCCGGGCTGGTCGCCTCCGCGCTGAACGGCGGCACCTGCGCCGCCGACCACACCTGGAGCAGCATGCTGAGCAGCAGGATTCCGAAAGCGATCACTAGCATCGCACCGGCTCGAACCGGAGGCGCCCGTGCTGAGAGATTTCAAAGCCTTCATCCTGCGCGGCAATGTCGTCGACCTGGCCGTGGCAGTCGCAATCGGCGCCGCGTTCGGGCTCGTGGTCTCGTCCTTTACGACGAACCTTCTCACCCCGCTGCTGGCGATTCCGGGGGATCTCGTCACCTTCTCCGACCTCGGCTTCACTATCAGTGAGGCGACGTTCCGTTACGGTGCCTTCATCGACGACGTGATCTCGTTCATGATCACGGCGACGGTGCTCTTCTTCGCGGTCGTCCGCCCGGTGAACCAGATCGTGGCCCGGCGGAAGACCGAGCCGGACGCGCTCTCACCCACCCGGGACTGCCCCTACTGCCTGAGCTCCATTCCGGTCGCAGCCACGCGCTGCGCCTTCTGCACGTCGACCGTGAACGCGGTCGCCCCCTGAGCCCCGGCAGTGCGGGCGGCCCGACCGGTGCTGCGTCGTCCGTGCACGCGGACCGGTATCACGTGGGACACCGGCATCAACCCTGAGAAGGACGCGACCTCATGAGCCCCTCCGAGCGCGTCCGCCTCTCGCGGCGCCGCTTCCTCGTGGCCGGCCTGACTCTCCCGTTGCCGGCGCTCGTCAGCTGCGGACGGGAGGAGACCCAGAGCGTTCTCCCGCCCACGCCAGGATGCGGCGAAGACGAGCACCCGACCCGGGCCCAGACCGAAGGTCCCTACTTCAAACCGGACTCACCAGCGCGTACCAGCTTCCTCAGCGACGTGAGTGGGGGGAGGAAGTTGCTGCTCGCCGGCTCGGTCCTCACCACGACCTGTCAGCCCGTGGCTCATGCCCTGTTGGACGTCTGGCATGCGGACGCGGACGGCAACTACGACAACGTCGGCTACCGTCTTCGCGGCCATCTCTTCACGGACCCGGAGGGACGCTACAGCCTCGAGACGATAGAACCCGGCCTCTACCCAGGACGCACGCGACACTTCCATGTCAAGGTCCAGGCGCCCCACGGCCCGGTGCTCACCACGCAGCTGTACTTCCCGGGGGA
>JALZEO010000295.1 GCA_030862025.1 Actinomycetota bacterium
GTTGAACACCCTGCTCGACTTCAGCGAGCCCGGACCACTCGGCATGTTCACCGACCCCGAGACGGTCGAAGCGGTCGCGAGGCGGATGCGGCGACGCGGTTACCTCGAGGGCCCAGAGATGCGTGGCACGTTCGACTTCTTGCGCGCGAACGAGCTCATCTGGAACTACGTGGTCAGCAACTGGCTGATGGGAGAGGACCCGCCCGCCTTCGACATCCTCGCGTGGAACGCCGACAGCACCCGCCTGCCCGAGAACATGCACGCCTTCTACTTACGCTCCTGTTATGTGCGGAATGAGCTCGCCGCTGACCAGATGATGATCAACGGCGTCCCCCTCGATCTTGGACGCAGTGATCAGGACGTGTTCATCGTTGCGGCGGAGAATGACCACATCGTGCCCTGGCGGTCGTCGTACTCGTCGGTAAACCTGCTCAGCGGCGAGGTCGAGTTCGTTCTCACGAATGCGGGCCACGTCGCCGGAATCGTGAACCCTCCCAGCCAGAAGGCCTACTACTGGGTGGGCGGCGAGTCGACCCCCGATGCGGACCGCTGGAGGTCGACGGCCACGAAGCGGGCCGGGTCGTGGTGGAACCATTGGAGCGACTGGATAGGTGCGCGAGCAGGGGCCCTGCGGGAGCCACCGCCTATGGGCAGCGTCCGGTTCCCTCCCATCACCGATGCTCCTGGCCTCTACGTGCACGACAAGTAGGGGCGGTTCGGGATTCTGACTCGAATCAGCCCGTGTAGGCGGGGGGTCGCGGCCCGGACAGGTCCGTGCGACCGTAGCGACCGATGAGTTGGCCTTTGACCAGGATCGTGCCTTCCTGGAGCGCCGTCACGAGCTCTTGAGCGGTGAAGCGGTGCTCGAGCGCAAGCGAGGTTCCCACGGCTAGCAGCGTAAAAATGTAGTTGTGGGCTTCGTGGCCGTGGGGCGGGCAGGGACCGCCGTACGCGGCCTGCCCGAAATCGTTGAGTCCGAGGGTTGCCCCCTCCGGTAGCGAGTCCTCCTCGATGCCGGCGGAGTCGGGGTCGAGGCCGCACACAAGCCAATGCACGAAGGTCTCCGCAGCGGGCTCGGGGTCCTCGCACACCAGCACGAGCTCGGCAGACCCTTCCGGTACGCCCTCCCACTGCAGCGGAGGCGACGCGTTCGTGCCGTCGCACGTGTAGCGCTGCGCCATGAGCTCTCCGTCCGCGAAGGCGCTGGAGGTCAGCCGGAGCGTCAGCGGCGCGTCTGCCGCGATCTCAGAGGCAACCACGCTCGCCATGTCGTCCCCTTCCCCTTTTCGCTCAAGCAGCGAAGCGGTAGCGGCCAGATTGTCGTCGCTCCAGGAGCGAAGCGGTAGCGACCAGATTCCCGGAGGATTGCAACCTACCGGTCCCACCCGCCCGTCGGACGGACTGTCGGGGTTGCGGGCAGCGAGGAGGTCCCGCAGGGTGACAGGACACCAGCGTGGCGAGGTGACGGTAGCGGGCGCCGACGCCTTCGCGGCATCAGGCGCCAGCCCGACCTTGGCGGCTGGCCGCCTCGTGGGCCGGACGCCGCAGTATTCCGGGCAACGTCGCACGGCACATCCGGCGTGCAGGAGAAGAAATTAAAAAACTCGTCGTCACCGGCCCCCCGATCATCGGCTTCAAGTGGGACCAGCTGAGCCGGGAGGAGGGGGAGGGGAGCACCCGCGACTTCTACCCCGAGGGTAGACATCAGGAGGCCCGCGGCTACTTCCATGCTGGCCTGGCGGCAGCCGCCCTGCTCGACGCTGCACGCATCCTCTTCGGGCCACCTGGGGACCCGACCTCCGTCGCGGTGGCCCTGCACCGGCTCGTGCCGCTCGGTCACGACCTGCGCGTCAGCGTGGCCCAGAGCGGGGAGGCCGAATTTCGCGGCGAGCTGCAGCACCTGGACGAGCCAGGCTGGAAAGCCGATCCTCTGGACCTCCACGTCGTCGGGGAGATGCGGTTCTCCGGGCCCGAACCCGCCCCAGACATCGGCGACTTCCGAGAACTCGCGCTCGTGCCGGTACCCGAGCCGCAGGAGCACGAGCTCTTCTCCAGCTGCTTCGTCTGCGGTCAGGACAACGCCGGGGGCCTGCAGCTCCTGCCGGGCTGGCACGCCGACGGCCGGGTGGTGGTGAGTTTCTACGCCGACGAGCGTTTCAGCGAAGCTGAGCGCAAGGGCGAGCTCTCACCCCTGGCTGTCTGCGCCCTCCTTTCCTGTCCGACCCTGTGGGCGAACCAGCACGTTCTCGCCCAGACCGGCCAGTCAGGGGCATTACTGACCGACTATGCGGTGCGGTTTCACGGCGGTGTGCAGGTCGGGACCAACCTGCGCACGATCGGAATCGCCGGGGAGCCTGAGGCCGAGACCCTTCGCGGCGTCTCCGCGCTCGTCGACGAGCGGGGAGAGCTGTTCGCCACGGCGTCCGCTACGTGGCGCCTTGTCGACGAGGTACCTGCCCGGGAGCCGGGCGGGGCGGCTCCCCCCAGCGAGGAGATGCCGCTGAAGGGTGGCCGTCCCGAGGTTCGCAGTCCCGACGACTGGGGGCAGCCGCTACCCGGCAGACGCGAGGACGCCGCTCCCCGCTCGGAGCGCCCAGGGGGCGGGAGCTGACCTGGGG
>JALZEO010000302.1 GCA_030862025.1 Actinomycetota bacterium
CAGACGTCGTGCGCGGCGCCATCGAGCGCGCGAACGGCGACGAGCGGGCCGGTCTCGTCTGCTACCTCCCGGCCGGCTACCCAGACCTCGAGGTCTCTGAGTCCTGCCTCCGTGCGGCGGCGGAAGCCGGAGCAGACCTGCTTGAGGTCGGTTTCCCCTTCAGTGACCCTGTCATGGACGGACCCACGATTCAGGCCGCCAACCAGGTGGCGCTCGACCGGGGACTCACCGTCGATGACGATCTCGCTCTGTGTGCCCGCCTGACAGAGGCCATCGACGTACCCACACTCGTCATGACCTACTTCTCGATTCCCGCCGCCAGAGGTCTCGCCACCTTCGCCGCAGATGCAGCCAGTGCCGGTCTGAGTGGAGCGATCCTGCCCGACCTGCCGGTGGAGGAGGCGGAGGAGTGGCGCGACCACGCCCACGCACGCGGCCTGGTCACTGCGTTCCTCGCCGCGCCGACGAGCAGTGATGCCCGCCTCCAGGCCATCGCCTCGCTCTCCAGCGGTTTCGTGTACGCGACGAGCGTGCTCGGCGTGACGGGGGTGAGAGACTCTCTGGCTGACGCACGCCTCCTCGTCGAGCGCGTCCGGGAGCGGACCGACCTACCGGTCGCTGTGGGAATCGGCGTGTCCAGTCCCGAGCAGGCACGCGAGGTCGCGAGCTACGCCGATGGGGTGATCGTGGGATCGGCACTGGTGCGCGCTGCCGGGGCCGGTGAACCCGCGACTGCGCCCCAGCGAGTGGCGGAGCTCGTACGGGCCCTTCGTGCAGGCATCGAAGGCTCCCGCCGCTGAGTAGCGTCGAGGGGGCGGGAGAACGGGCTTGGCTTGCCCGGGGAAGGGCCACAGGCCCGGCGGGCGGGCAGATCCAAGACCGCGGACGGGACAGGTCGGATGTCCTGCGACCGCCGGTGCTGCGCCCTGGGGACCAGATCGCGGTCGTGGCGCCGGGCAGTCCGGTGCTGTCGCGGTCGCGCCTCGCGGCTGGGATGCAGCTGCTACGAGACTGGGGCTTCCGCCCCGTACCGATGCCCCACCTCGACGACGTCCGCGGTCATCTTGCCGGCGACGACACAGCCCGCGCTGCGGACCTCGACAGGGCCTTCCGCGACCCGAAGCTGCGGGCGGTGTGGGCGGCTCGAGGCGGTTACGGCAGCGCCCGACTGCTTGACCGCCTCGACTGGGAGGCCCTTCGGCGCGACCCCAAGGTGCTGGTGGGGTTCAGCGATGTCACCGCCCTGCTCGCGGCGGCGTGGCGGCGGCTGCGGCTGGTCACCTTCCACGGGCCCTTCGTGGGACAGCTCGGCGACCTCGCCAACGACCGGCTACGGGCGTCGAGCCTTCATCGCCTCCTCACCGACTCCTCCGCGATCCTCACACTGGCGCAGGGCGCGGCGGGCGCCACGACCGTGACCGGGGGTATCGCCGAAGGCCGGCTCGTGGGGGGCAACCTCGCCCTCCTCTGTTCGCTCGTCGGCACCCCTGATCAGCCGGACACCGATGGTGCGGTCCTGCTGCTCGAGGACGTACACGAGCCGCCCTACCGGCTTGATCGCATGCTCGTCCAGCTACGGCGAGCAGGCCTTCTCCAGCGCGCAGCGGGCGTCACCGTGGCAGCCCTGCGCAGCTGTGCCCCGCCCGCGGATCGGCCGTCCGCCAGCGCCCAGGAGGTCATCGTCGACCTGCTCGGCGACCTCGGTGTGCCGGTGCTGCACGGGCTCGAACTCGGGCACACCGACGGCCAACTCGCCGTACCGCTGGGGGTCCGGGTCCGCCTCGACGCGAGCGCCCGCAGGCTCACCATGCTCGAAGTGGCCACGGCACCGGCGGCGGGATGACGGTCAGGGGGTGGCGGCGGTCAGCGTGGGATCAGCGTAGGCCCGGGCGGCACGACCACCGAGGGGCTTCGCGATGTTCTCGTACGCCGTCGGATAGGTCACGGTGTTCGGATCGCCGTCAGAGATGAAGCGTCGCCCTCGGGCGCCGTCGAGCCAGTCGACCCACTTGCGAAACTCGGGTGCGTAGGCCTGCACCCGCTGCACTTCCATCGGCTTGTACTCGGCATGGTGGGGGGAGCGCGCCGGCATGAATCCGACCAGCAAGACGACGTCGTGGCGGTACGAGACGCCTTCGAACGAACCCTCGACCGCGAGCGACTTGTTCTTCGGCCACAATCCGAACGGCAGCGCGAGGCTGCCCAGCCGATAGCCGGGAACGATCTTGTCGGCCTCCGCCTGGGCGAGAGCAAGGCTGCGCTGCGCGCCGAGGTCGTCGAGCTTCGACAGGTCGTCGTGGGTGAGCGAGTGGTTGCCGATCTCGTAGCCGTTGTCCGCAAGCCAGCGCAGCTTGTCGTGGATCTGCTCCTTGTTACGGAACGGCACGGGCCAGTAGATATAGAAGACCGCCGTCGCCCGCCAGTCGCGGTGAGAGCGCTCGAACTCCTCCAGAATGCCCACCACCGAATTCGGGGCCGGCTCGCCGTCGGGCCCCAGCCTGAAGTGCGACTCGTAGGAGTCGTCGAAGGTCAGCACCACTGGCGAGGTCCCCGCGGGGATCGGGAACGTACCAGCCGCGAACTCCTCGACGGTCACCGGCCGGTAGCCGCGATCGTAGAGCTCTTCGAGCTGGGCTCGGAAGGTCGCCTGCGAAGTCTCCCAGCGCCCATCCACGCCTTCGACGTCGTGCCACTCCATCACGAGCACGCGTCCGACCTCGTTCACGCGCAGCCGGCGAAGCTCCTCCTCGGACAGCTGAGGCACGTTCGGCTCGACCAGCGCCTGAGCGGTGTCGCCGCTCGTCGGCCCGTCGGCGGGTGGGGCCTTGCTACCACCGCTGGCGTTGCCGTCGCCCCCTCCGATTCCGCACCCGGCGACCAAGGCGAGCGCCGTCACGAATCCCGCGACGCGGATGATCACGGGCCCTCCTCCTCAACCGGGGCTGGCTCCGCAGGGGCCGCCTCAGCCGGAGGGGCGGAGGGTGGCCGAGGCTGGGCCTTCGAGCGAGGGACCGGGTCGAGTGCCGGCACGCTGTAGCGGTTGCCGGCGTTCCACAACAGCCACGAATCCACGCCCTGCTCGTAGGAGGCCCGGAGTTGAGCGGTGAGTCGACCGGGATGATGGGGAACGGTGAGGGAGAAGTCCTCGAGCCATGGCCGCATCTTCGCCCGGTAGCCCTCGATACGCCGCATGCCCTCGTCCATGGCGCGAGAGACCACTTCGTAGGGGTTGGCTTCGGGTTTGGCGAGCCCGTAGTTGCCCGCGTAGTAGTGCGACGGGTAGACCATGGGTGAGACGTAGTCAACTTCGGAGATGACGTCCTCGAAGAGCTGTCCTGTGCCGTCGCCAGTGCCTTGGCCCACGAGCTTGTAGGTCGTCAGCCCGAAGATGTCCGCGCTGATCCGGACCCCGGCCTTGTGCAGCTCCTCGCGGGCGTAGGCCAGAAAGCCTCGAATCGCGGCCGGGTTCACCCCTCCGCCATTGGCGTAGACGGCCGAGGCGACGTTGCCGTCGGTGGGGAAGCGGACGTAGTCGAACTGGATCTCCAAGAAGCCCATCGCCGCGGCTTCGCGACTGATGTCGACGATGTACTGCCAGGTCGCGCGATTGTTCGCATCCAGCCAGGCCATGCCCTTGCGGTCGCGCCACACCCCTCCACTGTTCGAACCGATGGCCAGGTCCGGTTGGGCCGGTGCGAGCGTCCTGTCTTTGAAGCAGACCACGCGGGCTATGGGGTAGCCGCCGGCGTGGCGCAGTTCTCGGATACGTGCGGCGGCGGCCTGCCGGGTAAGGCCTGTCGCCCGGTCGGCTCCAGCGGCGCGCGCCATCTCCACGCTCGAACCCGTCCACGCCAGCTGGCCGTCGTCGTCCTTCACGTCAATGACGACTGCGTTCAGTTCGGTGTTGCGGACGAGGTCCATCAGGTGCTTCCAGCGATCGCCAGCGAAGCTCCACATCGTCGAGTACACCCCGCGGACGATGGGCCACTCAGCCGGAAGCGCGCGCAGCCCGCTGCGGGCGTCGTCGAAGATGGCGGCGTCACGGTCCGACACGGGCGTCACGTCGGTGGCCGCCGCCCCCGTGACCGCCGACGGACCTTCTGAGGAGGCCACGTCGCGGCCTGACCTCGCAAGGGTCAGGGTCCCAACCGTCGAGACAGCGAGCAGCAGGATCAGGGTTGCCGCGACGAGGAGCCGGCGCGGTGGCCCTCGACGCTCCCGCCTGCGCGGGCCTCGCCGGTCGGAACGTCGTACGCGGTGCTGCAGCTCCGTACGGACGGAGTCGTGCGTCTTCGACATTGCGACCTCGACTGGCTGCGCCCCAAAAGCGTGACCGGCCCGAGCGGCCCAGTGGCCGGCGTACGCTAGCACCTTGCAGCCCGACAGGGACTTTCAGGCCATGTCGGGCTGTCCGATTGGATCGGGTTTCCCGTACCTCTACAGCTGGACCATGGCGACGACCGACGAGACAACAGATGGGAGAATCTGCGTATCCTGTGCCCCGACCGCCAGGCGCAGACGGAGACCTGGTGACAAACCTCGGGAGACCGCGACGCAGAGACGTCTTTTCATGCCTGCCCCCGTGGCGTAAACGGCAGCCGCGCGCGGCTCAAAATCGCGTGCCCGAGAGGGCGTGTGGGTTCGAATCCCACCGGGGGTACGAGTGCGAGGCGCGAAGGCGCCGGATCACGCCGCTTCGCGACGTTGACGCCTGATACGTCGTGCGACGCGACGTCGGCCAGGCCTCCCGCGAGGTGCTGATCGGTGAGGACGCGGCGGGCGCGTCAAGAGCGGTCGGCGTGGGCCACCCTTCTCGCCCGCGAGTCGTAGACGGGTTCGGGTGCGGCGTGCGGGGCCAGAAGCCGAGCGAAGCCAGCGCAGCTCGAGGCTGCGGAGATGGGCGAGCGTCGGCAC
>JALZEO010000312.1 GCA_030862025.1 Actinomycetota bacterium
CTCCACCCCCCTCACGAGCACACGAGTTCCGATCTCTCATGGGACGCCGATACTTCATCCGCACCTTTGGGTGCCAGATGAACGAACACGACTCGCAGCGGGCCGCCGGGATCCTCGAGACCCTCGGCTATCGGCCCGCCAATGACGAAGATTCCGCCGACCTGGTGTTGTTCAACACCTGCGCAGTCCGGGAGAACGCCGACAACAAGCTCTACGGGGCGCTGGGCCGGCTCAAGCCGCTCAAGCAGCAACGACCCGACTTGCAGATCGTCGTAGCCGGCTGCCTCGCCCAAAAGGACCGCGGCAAGGTCGCCGAACGCGCCCCCTGGGTCGACGTCGTCTACGGCACGCACAACCTCGTCAACTTGCCGCGTCTCCTCGCCCAGGCCGAACTACAGTCGCTGCCCGTCGTCGAGATCCTCGAGCAGATCGAGGTGTTCCCCTCTGCGCTACCGGCGCGACGCGAGGTCCATCATCACGCATGGGTGTCGATCTCCGTCGGCTGCAACAACACGTGCTCGTTCTGCATCGTGCCTGCGCTTCGAGGGCCCGAGAAGAGCCGGCGCATCGGCGAAATCGTGGCCGAGGTCCGGGAGCTCGTGGACGACGGGGTCGTCGAGATCAGTCTCCTCGGGCAGAACGTGAACAGCTACGGCCGTGACCTGTACGGCAAAGCCATGTTCGCGACGCTGCTGCGCCAACTCGGGAGCGTCGAGCACCTCGAGAGAGTGCGCTTCACCTCCCCCCATCCACGCGACTTCACTCTCGACGTGCTCGAAGCCATGGCCGATACGGCGAACGTCTGCGAGCATCTCCACCTACCACTGCAATCGGGCTCCGACCGCATCCTCAAGGCGATGCGACGTAGCTACCGCCAAGGGCGCTACCTGGAGCTCGTCGACCGTGCCCGCCAGATCATCCCGCAGTGTGCGATCACCACCGACATCATCGTCGGCTTCCCGGGCGAGACGGAGGACGACTTCGGGGAGACCCTCAAGGTGTGCGAGGCGGTCGGCTTCGACCAGGCGTACACCTTTCAGTACTCGCCCCGCCCCGGAACCGATGCAGCCTCGATGCCTGACCAGGTCTCAGCCCATGTGGTGAAGGACCGCTACCTGCGCTTGGAGATCGTGACCCGCGAAGCGTCGCAACGCGCCCACGCGAACTTCCTCGGACACGACGTCGAGGTCCTCATCGAGTCGCCCTCGAAGCGAGACCCCAACCGGTACTCAGGCCGTACTCGCGGCAACCACCTCGTCCACCTCCCAGTCGGAGCTGACTACGGGCCCGGAGACCTCGTCGTCGTCCCCGTCCATGAGGTGGCGGTGAACTACATGGTTGCGGGGCCACCTTGGTCGATTCGACGCGCAGTGGGCGCAAGAGGCACGGGGCCGGATGGAGCGACGGCCCCGCTGCGCCCTGACCCCGTCAACTCAGGGTGACTAGGCGCTCGCTTGCGGGCGCAGTCGTAGTGCCCGCCGCGCCACTCATGCTGCCGGAGGCCTCTCACGAGCAGCCGCCAGAGATTCGTGACGACGTTCGGGAATTGCGCCGTCTCGCAGGCGCAGCAATCGCAGACCTCCCGTCGTTCGACGTGGTCGTGATAGTTGCGACGGGCACCCGAGGGGTCTACGACCAGGCCGTCGCATCCCTCGCACCGCTGGGGATCCACCAACCGGCGATGCAACTGCCGGTCGACACCGAAGCGCTCGAGCATCTGTCACGGCTGACGCAATACCCTATGTTCCGGGGAGATCCACTGGGTATCAGTCATTCCGTGCTCGCTCTCCAACTGCACGCTTCACGCGGCCTTGTGCCGGTGGTGCCCCTGAACGTGCCAGCGGGCGCCGACTTCGACGTCCTCGTCAGCGTGGGGGCGAGCATCGCGGAGGCTGCTCGCGACGCCGAGCGGCTCACGGCGGTCATGTGCCCTGGCGACCTGTCCGCGGGCCTTCACGAAGGCAGCCCAGCCCATTTCATCCCCAGCGCCCCCGACTGGGACGCCGCCATCGTCACCGCCTTCGAAGCGGGCGATCTCGGTGCCCTCCGCGAGTTGGGCCCCCGGGACGCCGTACGCGTACACAGCCTGGGATGGGCACCCCTCGCCGTGCTCCACGGGGCATGCGCAAGCGCACGCCTCCGGCCCGTGCTCCTCGGCTACCGCTCCCCCCGCGGGGTCGGCCAGGTCGTCGCACGCTGCATCGCGGAGGACGAACTGGCCGCCGACCGCTACGACCTCGCGATCCCCGGTCGCGAGCACGATGGGGTCGTGCCCCGCACGGGCGACCCGCGCGGCTGATGGCCCAGCGGGAGGCCGACGGCCCGGCCCCGAGGATTCTCGCACTCGTAGGGCCCACAGCAACCGGCAAGAGCGCCCTCGCGGTCGAGGTCGCCCACCACCACATCCAGGGCAGGTCAATGGAGATCGTGGCCGCGGACGCCTTCACGGTTTACCGCGGAATGGACCTCGGCACGGCGAAACCGGCTGCCGACTCCCGCGCGACGATCACCCATCACCTGGTTGATGTGCTCGAACCCTGGCAGGACGCCACCGTGGCATGGTTCCAGGACGCGGCACGGGCAGCCATCGAGGACATCCTCGCACGGGGCCGAACGCCGCTGCTCGTCGGCGGATCCGGACTCTATTTTCGCGCGCTCGTCGACGACCTGCGCTTCCCCCCCACACAGCCTTCAGTCCGAGCAGCCCTCGAGACGCGACACACGAACGACCCAGCGGGTGCGCACGCCGCCCTGACGGCTGTCGACCCCCTGGCCGCAGCGAAGATCGAGCCAGCAAACCTGCGCCGGACGGTTCGAGCACTCGAGGTCATCGAGCTGACCGGGCAAAGGTTCTCCTCGTTCGCTCAGGTCTGGGACCGCCGTGAGTCCATCTATCCAGGGCTCGAGGTCCGCGGCCTCGAGCTCCCCACGCCCAAGCTGAGAACGGCCATCGCTGACCGCTCGGCGGAGATGGTGGCAGCCGGCCTGCTCGACGAGGCCGCTTCATTGCGACGACAGCCGCGCCCGCTGTCGCGGACGGCGGCCCAGGCCATCGGCTATGCCGAGGCCTTTGCGGTGCTTGACGGCAGACTCGACCTGGCTCACCTGCCACGCGCCATCGCAGACCGCACATGGCGCTACGCACGTCGGCAGCGATCGTGGTTCAGAAGCGATCCACGCGTGCGGTGGTCCACGCCCGACGAGATACGCGCGGCCTGGACCTGAGCGCCCGTGATGGAGGGCGGGCAGTACCCTGCAACCATGCACTTCGCGAAGGCGCACGCCACCGGCAATGACTTCATCGTGCTACCCGACTGGCATGACGCACTGCAGCTCGAACCCAGCCTCGTGCAGTCCCTCTGCGATCGACGGTGTGGCCTGGGCGCCGACGGCGTGCTGCGGCTGATCCGCGGCGAGACCGGCAGCGACGCCTACATGGACTACCGCAACGCCGACGGCAGTAGGGCGGCGATGTGCGGCAACGGTCTGCGGGTCGCCGCGAAGCATCTCGTTGACCACGGCCTCACCGAGGCGGCTGACGGCGCCGTGGTGCGCATCGGTACCGGGGCCGGGACGAGGAAGGTGACGGTTCGACTCGGCGTTCACGGCAGGGTCGAGGAGGCGACCGTAGAGATGGGCGCACCGAGCTTTCATCCCGCGTCTATCCCCTTCGAGGCGCCGGGCGATGAAGCCGTCGACGTTCCCGTGGCGGTCAATGGCTCCCTGGTGCGACTGACGACCGTGTCTTTTGGCAATCCTCATGCCGTGGTCGTCGTCGATCAGCTCAGCGCAGTGCCCGTGGACACCATCGGGGCGGCGCTCGAGCATCACCCCCGCTTCCCCGACCGCACGAACGTCGAGTTCGCCCAGGTCACGGGCCCCCGTGAAGTTCGCGTCCGAGTTTGGGAGCGTGGTGTCGGTGAGACTGCCGGTTGCGGGAGCGGCGCCTGCGCGGTTCTGGTGGCTCTCCGCCGTCTCGGCGCGATCGGCGACGAGGCCTCCCTGCGTTTCTCCGGAGGAGACGTTCACGTGCGCTACGCCCCCGGCCCTGAAGCGACGGTTCTGTTGACAGGCGGCGCGATCGAGGTGGCAACCGGCGAACTCGACCCGTTCTGGCTGGCCGAAGCCCGCTCAAAGCTACCCCATGGCCCGCCGGTCATGACCCGAGGTGACCATACGTGAGTAGTTCTCCGCACGTGAACGAAGGCGGGCACTCGGACCACCTCGACCCGCACCCCGAAGCGGCGTCCATGGCCAACCCGACCCGTCCGGGGGGGCTGACCCGGGCGGAGCTGCGCCGTCGCAGTCGGGAGGTCGTCGAGGAGGGACGTCCTCAGGAGGGGGTCAAGGTCTTCCGTCCGGTCGAGCGCGCCGTCCTCGTCGGGGTCCACCTCCCGGGCCGTACCGCCGCCGACGTGGAAGAGAGCCTCGACGAACTCGAGGCGCTCGTCGAGACGGCTGGCGCGGAGGTCGCCGACCGCATTATTCAGCGACGCGTGGCCCCGGATCCTGCCACCTACGTCGGTAAGGGCAAGGTCAGCGAGTTGCGCGCGGTGCTGGATGCTCTCCAAGCCGACGCAGTCGTCTTCGACGACGAGCTGAGCCCGGCGCAGCAGCGGACGCTCGAGGAGGGCGTCCGCCAGAAGGTGCTCGACCGCACGATCGTGATTCTCGACATCTTCGCGCAGCACGCCACCTCTCGAGAGGGCAAAGCGCAGGTCGAGCTCGCTCAGCTCACCTACCTCCTGCCACGGTTGCGCGGCTGGGGTGAGGCGCTGTCGAGACAAGAAGGCCGCGTCGGAACGCGCGGCCCGGGCGAGTCGCAGCTCGAGGTGGACCGCCGTCGGATCCACCGTCGTATCCGCAAGCTGCGGGGTGAGCTTGTGGACTTCGAGCAGGCGCGGCGTACGAAGAACCTCGAGCGGGAGCGCAGGCAAGCCCGGGTGGTCGCCCTCGTGGGCTACACGAACGCGGGCAAATCGTCGCTTCTGAACCGGCTGACCGGAGCCAGCGTGCTCGTGCGGGACCGTCTTTTCGCGACACTCGACACAACCGCACGCCGCCTCGACCTGCCCGACGGTCGCGCTGTCATCGTCACCGACACAGTCGGCTTCGTGCGCAACCTACCGCAGGGTCTCGTCGAAGCATTCAAGTCAACGCTGGAGGAGTCGACCCGCGCGGACCTCCTGCTCCATGTCGTCGATGCCAGCCGGGCCGACGCCGCATCCCAGATCGAGGCTGTCCGAGAGGTACTCAGCGATATCGGGGCCGACGAGGTACCCGAGCAGCTCGTGCTGAACAAGGTCGACGTCGCCGACCCGGCCGAGGTGGCAAGCCTCGCTCGCATGGTGGCTCGAAACGGGGCCAGTGATCCGCTGGCGGTGTCTGCTCGCACCGGCGAGGGCACCGGCGAACTTCTCGAGCGGATCGCGCTGCGTCTGCCCGACCGTCGCTACCACATCAACGTCACCATCCCCTACGAACGGACCGCCCTCGTCAACCTCGCTCATCGGCGCGGCGAGGTGCACAAGCAGGAGCACACCGACCGCGGCACCGACCTCGTCGCGACCGTCGACGAATCCGTGGCCCGAGCCATGCGAGACCTGTTGCAGCCCGATCCCTTCGCTCGGGACCCCGAGGCCTGGGAGGGATGAGAGACACGACGGTCCGGGACCCGGTCGCCGCCGCTTCCCTGGTTTGGCCGCCTAGAGCCTGCGTAGGACCGCTACGACCTTGCCGAGAACCTGCACGTCGTTGGAGGGATCGAGCCGGATAGGTTCATAGGCCGGATTCGCCGCGTCGAGGAAGACTTCCCCCGCCCGGCTGCGGCGGAACCGCTTCACCGTTGCATCCCCCTCGATGAGGGCTGCGCACATCTCCCCCTGTTCGACCGTCGGCTGCTGGCGAACCACCACGAGGTCACCAGGGAGAACCCCGTCGTCGACCATGGACTCGCCGCGTACCCGCAAGATGAACAGGGTCCCGTCACCGACCAGCTCGCGCGGCAGGGGCAGCACCGACTCGAGCCTCTCCTCCGCAATGATGGGGGCTCCCGCCGCGATCTCGCCGATCAGCGGGATATGACGAGCCGCGAGTGGACGTGCCTCGAGCTCGGTCTCGGGGTCGACCCGCACCTCGAGGGCACGAGGTTTGGTCGGATCGCGCCGCAGAAAGCCCTTCGCTTCGAGTTGCGCGAGCTGGGCGTGCACCGACGACGGCGAGGACAGCCCCACCGCGTCTCCGATCTCCCGCACCGAAGGCGGATAGCCGTGCTCTTCGAGGTGGCGGTGGATCACCTCGAGGATGCGGCGCTGACGCTCGCTCAGGCGGCCACGAGTTGGGGTCACCGCCACGCCTTCCCCTTCGTCGTCGAGCCCCAGGAGTTACCGGAACCGTTGCTTCTTCGCACGCGGCTTCGCCGACTGCTCTCACACCTGCCGAACGGGAGTTCGACCAGGAGGATACTCCCTCGTCGCCGGCCGAGACAAACACCTGTTCGAGTGAAGCTTGACGTGCATTCCCCCTTCTGGGAGCCTTCGAACGTCTGTTCCGAACGTACGTACGGAGCTTGTCACCGTGCTGTCACAGCCACGACGTAATGTGAACGTCGCCCGCTGCGGTGAGGCGCCGGGAGGTGCCATCGCGACAGGCCTCGACGGGGACCCATGGCGGATGCCAGGAACAGGCGGAGCGACAAGGAGGTCGGCCGTGTCGCCACGACCCTTAGCCGCCGGCGCATGCCGCCCCCGACGCCTGCGCGCGAAGCTCAGGAAGCACCCGCTCCGGCTCACGGCCGCCGCGATCGGGTTCGTTGTTGCGCTGCTCACCGCCGGTGGCGGGGCCGAGGCCGACCCCACCCTTTCCGACACCATGGGTCGGATCACGGTGGCGCCGGGACAGACCTTGTGGGACATTGCTGTGGCTCACGCCCCCCCTGGCACCGACCCGCGCAGCTATCTGCTGCGACTGCGAGCTGTCAACGGTCTGGACGGGCGACCGGTCCCCGCCTGGACCGTCGTATTCCTCCCCCGCTCTGATCCGCCTCCCCGACAGGGCTAGGCCACGCGGCACACGCAGCCAGTCGTGGTCGCACCTCCGTCTCAGCTAGCGCCGCGCCTTCGGCGGGGCGTCCTTCCGCAGTGAGCTGAGCTCCTTCTCGAAGTCCTCCGGCCCTTGGAAGTCTTTGTAGACCGAGGCGAAACGCACGTAGGCGACCTCGTCGAGTTCCCGGAGCTGGGCGAGCACCTGAAGCCCGACCTGTTCGGTGGTGACCTCCCGCCCCCAGGTGGAACGCAGCGACGCCTCCACCGCGTTGACGGCACGCTCGAGGGTGGCAGCGTCGACCCGCCCCTTCGACGCACGGGACATGCCCTCACCGACCTTGCCACGGTCGAACGGCTCAAGCACGCCGCTGCGCTTACGCACCACCAGCTCGGGCAGCTCGACCCTCTCGAAGGTGGTGAAGCGGGCCCCGCACATACGGCACTCGCGTCGTCGGCGGATCGCTTCACCTTGATCGGCTGGACGGGAGTCGACGACGCGGTCGTCGTTGGCCCCGCACGAAGGGCATCGCACGGCGAGACCTTCCGGGTCCTGAGTCGCCAGCGCGCGGTGGTTTGAAGCGACCCAAACCTTTTACAGGTAGTGGGACGCTACGACGCGCGCGGAACGTGTCGCAAGCGGTGCGTGCCCGCACCCAAGATCTGTCGTGCTGTGACCACAGCGGCAGGAATCAGCGCTGCACCCACAGATGTCGGCCGTTCGGACCGTAGTCCCGGCTCCAGTCGTCGAGGAGCTCGAGCCGCCCGTCGCCGCGGCGCTGGACCCGTCCGCCCCCGCCACCGACGATGTTGTCGCGACTGCCCTGGTCATGCACCCAGCGGTACGTGAAGACATCGCTTACCAGGATCCCCGCCGCCTCACCCGCCGCGACCTCGCCACCGTCATAGCGAGCAAGGACCCTGCGCCCTTCCTGAAGGAACTTCACCAACGAGCCGCTCGGAAGGTGGCTCGGGCCTTCCACGTCTTCGAGGATGAAGGTCAGACCGTGGAGGTCGTATCCGTTGTCGTCGGCCCGGTGACGTCCGGCTCGCCAGTCATGCCGGGTGAGCGCGTAACCCCACTCGGCCGTGTACGAACCGTCCGGCTCGAGGATGGCGTCGCGGTAGCGGGCTTCGAGCCGGAAACCGGCCGCGTTGAAGGCCCGCTGCATCGGGACGTTGTGCTCCTGTGTGCGCCCCTCAAGCCGGCGGAGGCTGGGGTGGTCTGAGAAATGATGATCAGCCAACTGGCGCAGCACCTCGCGCCCGACCCCCCGACCTCGGACCTCCTCGCTGAGACGGATGTCGAGAAGTCCGTCGCGGGACGTGAGGTTGCGCGCGAAAGCCACGCCAGCAGGCCTGCCGTCTACGATCACCGCCCAACCGACCTGCTCTTCGGAAGCCCACAGCCCCTCCTCGAGCTCGGCGGCGAGCTTTTCCTCCTGCCAACCGAAGGGCCGCAAGACCCCGTAGCCGGCGCTGTCGAGCGCCACCATCCACGGCGCGTCCTCCGATGTCAGCACGCGCAGGTGCGACTCAGGGCGGGAAGCGGACACAGCGTTCTCCTCCACCAGGCGATCACGTCACCGGCGAACCGAGGATAGCGAACGGCAAACCACGAGCTATAGCGTGCCAGAATGTCGTCGAGCATGCCCGACTCAGGCCATTTGCGTAGAACTGGGGCCGTTCCGGGATCGTGGGTGACCATCGGTGCAGCCCGTTCATCATAGTGTGCTGTCACACCCGTCGGGCATGCTCGTCCTGACGTCAGTGGGACGGGCCGACGACATGCCTCTGGGCGCGCAGGGCGCACGAGAGAGTCCGATCACAGCAGGCCGTCATAGCCGCGGTCGAATGGTGGTGCGCCGCAGGCCAGCCCCGGCCCGACACGCCGAGACCCAACATCTTGGGCCTACGTGCAGGGGTTGTACCCCTACAGGTTGTGTAGGGTCGTTGACACCCCGGTCTGAGGCTATGTACTTGCGCTAGTGTGATTTCGGACCTGCGGAAGGAATAGCCATGGCACACACCGGGCCGACGCCGCACGCCTCTTCGAATGATCGGGCCGGTCTTGACCGTCGCGGAGGCGTACGCGCGGTTCGCTCCGGCGAACGGCTCGGGCTGAAAGTCGACCGGTTCTTCACTCGAGACGGCCTCCATCCCTATGACGAACTCGAATGGGAACTACGCGACGCCGTCATCAAGAACTGGCGGGATGGCACGATCTCCTTCGAGCAGCGGGGTGTGGAGTTCCCCGCGTCCTGGTCCATGAACGCTACGACCATCGTTACCCAGAAGTACTTCCGTGGCCCGCTCGGCACCCCGGAGCGCGAACGCTCGGTCAAGCAAATGATCGACCGTGTGGCTGACACCATCACCACTTGGGGCACGAAAGACGGCTACTTCGCCGACGAGCGCTCGTCACAGGTCTTCAACCTCGAACTGAAGCACGTGCTCGTCCATCAGAAGGCCGCCTTCAACTCCCCGGTTTGGTTCAACGTCGGGGTGGAGGAGAAGCCGCAGTGCTCGGCGTGTTTCATCCTGTCCGTCGAGGACACCATGAACTCCATCCTCAACTGGTACGTCGAGGAAGGAACCATCTTCAAGGGTGGCTCGGGGTCAGGCGTCAACCTCTCCACGATCCGCTCGTCAAGGGAGCAGCTGTCGGGCGGTGGACAACCGTCGGGTCCCGTGTCGTTCATGCGGGGCGCCGACGCATCGGCAGGAACGATCAAGAGCGGGGGCAAGACCCGTCGCGCCGCCAAGATGGTGGTCCTCAACGTGGACCATCCCGACATCGAGGAGTTCATCTGGTGCAAGGCCCGTGAGGAGCGCAAGACCCGCGTCCTGCGCGAGGCCGGCTTCGACATGGACCTCGACAGCCCAGACTACGCCTCGATCCAGTACCAGAACGCGAACAACTCGGTGCGGGTCACCGACGAGTTCATGTCCGCCTGGGAGCGCGACGAGGAGTACGACCTGCGGGCGGTGACGACCGGGGAATTGCTGGAGCGCAAGCGCGCCCGGGACGTCATGCGCCAGACGGCACAGGCGGCGTGGGAGTGCGCCGACCCGGGGATGCAGTACGACTCCACGATCAACCGTTGGCACACCTGCCCCGAGTCGGGCCGGATCAACGCGAGCAACCCGTGCTCCGAGTACATGCACCTCGACAATTCAGCCTGCAACCTGGCTTCGCTGAACCTCAAGAAGTTCTACGACTACGAGGCCGACCGCTTCGACGTCGAGGCGTACAAGCGGGCGATCGAGATCATGATCACCGCTCAGGAGATCCTGGTCGGCAACTCCTCCTACCCAACCGAGAAGATCCGCGATAACGCCATCGCGTTCCGTGAGCTCGGCCTCGGCTACGCGAACCTCGGTGGGCTGCTCATGAGCCTCGGCCTGCCGTATGACTCCGACCGGGGGCGCGCTTGGGGCGGGGCGCTGACGGCGCTCATGACCGGGCACGCCTACCGCACCTCAGCGGTCATCGCAAAGGTCACCGGCCCCTTCTCGGGCTACGACCGCAACGCCCGAGCCATGCTGAACGTCATCCGCATGCATGGTGACGAGGCCGAGAAGATCGATCCGCGCCCCGTGCCCGGCGAGCTGCTTGGGGCGGCGAAGCAGGCCTGGAAGGAGGCCTACGACCTCGGCTCGACGCATGGGTTCCGCAATTCGCAGGCCACCGTGCTCGCACCGACCGGGACGATCTCGTTCCTCATGGACTGCGACACGACCGGAGTTGAGCCAGACCTCGGACTGGTCAAGACCAAGAAGTTGGTCGGGGGCGGCTCGATGTCGATCGTGAACCAGACCGTCCCTCAGGCCCTGCACAGGCTCGGCTACAACGAGGAACAGATCGAAGCGGTCGTTGCCTACATCGACGAGCACAAGACGATCCTCGGCGCTCCGGCACTCCGCCAGGAGGATCTGTCCGTCTTCAGCTGCGCTATGGGTGACAACCCCATCCACTACATGGGACACGTGAAGATGATGGCGGCTGCCCAGCCTTTCGTCAGTGGGGCGATCTCGAAGACCGTGAACATGCCAGAAGACGTCACCGTCGAGGATGTCGAGCAGCTCCTCTACGACGCCTGGAAGCTCGGGATCAAAGCGATCGCGATCTACCGCGACAACTGCAAGGTCGCCCAGCCGCTAGCCGTCACGAAGGCCGAGAAGGCCGGGCTGGGCGTGAGTGGGGGAACCGTCGAGGTCACGGCGGGCATGGTACGCCGTAAGCTACCGAAGCAGCGTCCGAGCCAGACCATCTCCTTCCGGGTGGCAGACGCCGAGGGTTACCTGACGTGCGGGGAGTACCCAGGAGACGGGCTGGGCGAGATCTTCATGAAGCTGGGCAAGCAGGGCTCGACCCTATCGGGGGTCATGGACGCCTTCGCTATCAGCGTCTCGCTTGGTCTCCAGTATGGAGTGCCACTCGAGGCGTATGTCAGTAAGTTCATGAATATGCGCTTCGAACCGGCCGGGATGACCGACGATGAGGAGATCCGCTTCGCTACCTCCATCGTCGATTACATCGCCCGGAAGCTCGCCATCGAGTACCTGCCGCCCGACACGCGTGCGGAGCTCGGGATTTATACGCTCGAGGAACGCCAGGTCGGACTCGATACGGAACAGACACGCAGCAGGATCGCGCTGCCAGAATTGCCGGCGTCGTCGCTGCGCGCCCCCGAGCGAGGGCCGTCGTCGGTGCCGGCCGACGCCGACGCTCCCCTGTGCTACGCCTGCGGCATCAGGATGACCCGGGCCGGTTCGTGCCACGTCTGCGAGCAATGCGGCACGACGAGCGGTTGTTCATGACGAGACCCGCAGGCCGAGCGGCCTGGACGTGGAACGCTCGCTCCGGGGAGGCATGACGTATGGCCAAGGCAGGGGCGGGGCAGCGAACGCGAGTCGTCCTCGCCGACGACGCTGAGGACCTCCGCGCCATCCTTCGGCGACTGCTCGAGAACGACGGACGCTTCGAGGTCGTGGCCGAGGCAGAGGACGGTCACGAGGCCGTGCAGGCCGCGGCCGACTATCAGCCCGACGTGATCGTCCTCGACCTGTCGATGCCCCTCCTCGACGGGCGTGGTGCACTGCCCCGAATCCGGGCTGTGGCACCCTCTACCCGTGTCATCGTGCTCTCTGGCTTCGGGTCCCTCGACGAAGGTGACGTGGAGTTGGGAGTCGACGCCTGCATCGAGAAGGGTGCTGGCATCGACGAGATCATCGACGTGGTCGCCGAGGTCGCTAATCGGCGACGTACGGATTGAGGCGTGCAGGTTGGGGAGCGCTGCATGTTCAGCCGATCAGGCCGAATCCCCAGGCGAGCAGCCCTGCCAGCACGCCCATGCCGATAACGAGCAGGCCGATATCGAGCGCCTTCCCGTTGCGATAGCGGCGCGTCGCATTGAAACCCACCTTGTCTCCGTTCTCAGCCCTACTCGGAATGCCGTTACTACCAGCGGCCTACGCGACTGTTACTCCAGGAAGGAAGGGGCCGAATGACTTTCGTGGACGAGCTCCTCCACGTTGACATCGCGGAAGGTCAAGACCCGTACCTCCTTCACGAAGCGTGCAGGACGGTACATGTCCCACACCCAGGCGTCCCGCAGATGTAGCTCGAAGAACACATCACTATTCTCATTCCGCGGCGTTACGACCACCTCATTGGTCAAGTAGAAGCGTCTCTCGGTCTCCACGACGTAGCGGAACATCCGAACGACGTCCCGGTACTCGCGGTACAGGGCGAGCTCGAGGTCGTTCTCGTACGAGTCGAGATCGTCGGTCACGACAGCCTCCCGCCTCCGTCGCGGTCTGGGACAAGCCGGGTTCGCTCCTCCAGCTGCTCACCCCGAGCTTCTTTTCCCACCCTTCTTGCCCTCTCCAACTCCTTGGCCACCGACATGGACTGGCCGGCATCGGGATACGAAGGCCACGTGCCCGCCTCCACCTGCGATACCGGGGCGAAGCAGCGGCGGTGAATCTCGCAGGGGCCCAAGCGGCGTAGAGCTTCGAGGTGCGCGGGAGCCCGGTAGCCCTTGTTGTTCGCGAAGTCGTATCCAGGATAGCGGCGGTGAGCGCGCAGCATGATGCGGTCCCGGGTGACTTTCGCCACGACCGAGGCAGCCGCAACCGACGTACACACCTGGTCGCCCTTTACCACGCGCAGGCACGGTACCGGCATGCGTGCCAGGGCGAAGCCGTCGACGAGGATGTAGTCCGGTTTGGGGTCGAGCTTGCGGAGGGCGCCGCGCAGCGCCGCGAGATTGGCCCGCTGTAGCCCAACGGCATCCAGACGCTTGCAGCTCGTGCGAAACACGCCGCAACTGACGGCATGCTCGAGAATCTCGGCGTAGAGGCGCTCACGCTGCAAGGCGGTCAGCAGCTTTGAGTCGTTCAGGCCTTCGGGTACCCAGCCACAAGGAAGGATCACGGCCGCCGCGACCAGCGGTCCGGCCAGAGCCCCCCGCCCGGCTTCGTCGGCCCCGGCCACCAAACCAAAGCCCTGACGGTTCAGCACCGCCTCGTAGTTGCCGGTGGGAGCGATCATCACGCTGCGGGCGCGAGTTGTCTCCGGGGGAGTTCGACCGCTACAGGTGTCGACGCGGCGGGACCGAGGGCGATGTCGGGGATCTGCGGGTAGGGCGGTGTGCGAAGGAAGTGGGCGCGCTCCAGCGGCCAGATCGCGAGGAAGGCCTTGCCCACCACGTGGTCACGCTGGACGAAGCCCAGGTTCTCGAAGCGGGAGTCGGACGAGTTCGGGCGGTTGTCGCCCAGAAAGAACAACCGGCCCGCAGGCACGATGACGGGACCATATGGTCGCGGATCCTCCGCCGCGACATAGGGCTCGTCGAGCGCGACGTTGTTCACGTACACCTTGCCGGACTCGTCGATGACGATGCGATCGCCGGGGAGCCCGACGACGCGTTTCACGTAGTCGCGCGCGTTCGCGGGCGCGATGCCGATCAGTTGCGCCACTCCGTGCAGCACCTTCTCGAGCGGCCCGCGAGCTTGGTCGCCAATGGGTGCGAGCTCGTCACCCTCGAATACCACGATCTCCCCGCGCTGAAGGTCCCGGAAGCGGTAGGTGATCTTGTCGACCAAGATGCGATCGTCGACCATGAGAGTCGGTTCCATCGAGCTCGACGGGATGTAGAAGACCTGCACCACGAAGGTTCGCAGGGCGAAGGCGAGCGCGAAAGCCACAAGCACCAGAAGCGGCAGCTCGCGCAGGAAGGAGCCGGCACCGCCCCGATCCCGATCTCCGTCTGCTCCCTCCCGGGGGTGGGTGTGACCGGGAGCTCTATCGGCGTCGACGGGAGACCGAGTGCTGAAGGACCGAGAGCGGGCCGAAAATCGCAGGGGCGAGGTCCGCGCGTTGTCGCTGCCTGCCTCGATACGGGAGCCTCGTGGCTCCGCCACGGTCATCGGACCGGCTCGCGCTTCTCCTTGATGCGGGCCTTCTTACCGACCCGCTCGCGGAGGTAGTAGAGCTTCGCCCGCCGGACCTTTCCCCGACGGATGACCTCGATGCGATCTATGGTCGGACTGTGGACCGGGAACGTGCGTTCCACGCCCACACTGAACGAGATCTTCCGGACCGTAAAGGTTTCGCGCAGCCCACCCCCCTGGCGCCGAAGCACGACGCCCTCGAAGATCTGGGTACGCGCACGGTTTCCCTCGACGACCCGCACGTGTACCCGGACGGTGTCGCCAGGGCGAAAGTCAGGAATGTCGTCGCGCAGATACGCCTGTTCGACCACGTCGACATTGTTCACGTTGGTATCCAGACACGTCGAATGGGCCACGGTCGTCGATGTGACGCTCGAGACGGCGCGGAGAGGACGCTACCGGCCCGGCAGGATACGGGCAGGTGCGAGAAAGGGTCAAACGGGCATTCGATCACTTCACTCCGTCGCTGCTCCCCCTGTGTCAGACTGATCGCCTGCCGGTTCTCCTCCACCGCGCAACCAGGTCCGGTAGAGATCGGGTCGCCGTTCACGCGTGAGGCGCAGCGCCTGCGCGTGCCGCCAGCTCGCAACCGCGCCGTGATCACCTGAGCGCAACACCTCGGGCACCGCCATGCCCCGCAACTCGGGGGGCCGGGTGTAGTGCGGATATTCGAGCAGATACCGGCTGAACGACTCCTCGTCGCCGGAGGCGACGTTACCCATCGCACCGGGTAGGAGACGGCTCACCGCTTCCACGATCACGACCGCGGCCGCTTCCCCGCCGGCTAGCACGTAGTCACCGATGGACACCTCGTCGGTGGCCACCGCCTCGTGCACGCGCTGGTCCACACCCTCATAGCGCCCGCAGCACACGACGAGCCGCGGCTCGGCCGCCAGTTCACGCACGAGCTCCTGAGTGAGGGGCACACCGCGCGGGGAGAGCAGGATGGTTCGCGGTCGAGGCCCCCCGGCCCGGTATGAGGTCGGGGATTCCTCGTCTGCCCACACCGCCTCCGCAGCGGCGAACCACACATCTGCCCGCATGACCATCCCCGCCCCGCCACCATATGGCGCATCGTCGACGCTGCGGTGTCGATCCCGCGCCCACCCCCGCAGATCATGCACGCGCAAGTCCAGGATCCCGGTTGTCACGGCCCTGGCAAGCAGCGAGGTGTCGAAGGGACCGGCGAAGAACCCCGGGAAGATCGTGATGACGTCGATGCGCATCAGCGTCGGGGCGAACCTGGCGCCGGTGGACGCAACCGGCCGGGGAGTGCACCCTCCTGTGGCTCGATGATCTCGTCAGGGACGAGCCCCTCAGGTGGCGCGACGACAAGCCGTTCCAAGCCGGTGTCGTCCTCTTCTACCCACACGTACTCCTCCGCCGCGGGTAGCAGCCACGTGGGCCCCTCCGCCGGTACCACCTCGAGCAGGTCGTACTCTGCCGAGGCGGGCAGCTCGATGAGCGCCTCGACCACGCCGAGCTCCCGGCCTTCCTCGGTGACGACGGGCATGCCCACGAGCTCGGAGACGAGATAGGCCTCGCGCTCGTCATCCTCCGGCAGCGGGTCGGCTTCGAGCCGCGCGCCACGGAGTCGCTCGGCGGCCGTTCGGTCCGTCACCTGCGAAAAACGCACGAGTAGCCCGCCGCGATGTGGCCGCGTGGAGACGACGACGAAGGTGCGCTGGTCGGAATAGAGCAACGCTCCCGGCTCGAAACGCTCCGGCCGGTCACTGAACGCGGCCACGACCACCTCTCCGCGTATGCCGTGGGGCTTGACGATGCGACCAGCCAGCACCCGCCCCGGGCCGTGTTCGCCTCCCGCTGCCCGGACTGCCTCTGCCCCCGGGACGCCTTCGTTCGCCGCGTCGGGCGCCGGCGGCGAAGGCCAATTGCCGCTCAGTCGACGATCTCGACGTTCACGTTCTGGTCGCCCTCCATGGTCGACTTCACCAGTGTGCGGAGAGCCTTGGCAGTACGGCCGCGCTTGCCGATTACCTTGCCGAGGTCTTCGGGATGGACCCGCAGTTCGAGCGTCGTTACGTGATCGTCCTCTTCCACCGCGGTGACGCTCACGCCGTCGGGGTGGTCGACGAGCTGTTCCGCGACGAACTGGAGCACCCGCTCCGGGACTGTGGCCTCCCCGCCCTCGTCGGCCTCGCCCACGAAGACCTGGTCCTCACCCTGCTCGGCGCTCACGGGATCATCTCCCAGCTCCTCTCGCGTCGTTGCACGCCGCTCACGACCATTCCCGTCGCTGTCTTAGAGACCTAAGACAGCTCCTCTCGCATCGTTGCACGCCGCTCACGGCGCCTCCTCCGACTGGCGGGCGGTCGGCGACTGCTCAGGCGCGGCTGCGCCCTGTTCGACCCCTTCCCCAGGTGCGCCCTCGGTCAGCCCGCGCACCGCTTCGGTCGCAGCGACCGGCGTCGCCGTCACGTCCTCTGGGGTCCCAGGCTCGGCGACGACCTCCTCAGGTGCGGCCGCTCCACCCTCCGCTGCAACTCTGCCCCCGGCGACCTGCGACGGGGACTCCTCGGGCAGCCGCTTCGGGGAGCGCTCCGGCTTCGGCTGTTGACCCGGTTGAAACTTCTCCCAGATGCCCGCTATCCGCAGCAGGTTCTCGACCTGGTTCGTCGGCTGCGCGCCCACACGCAGCCAGTACAGCGCCCGCTCCTCATCGATCTCGATCAGGGACGGCTCCTTCCGAGGGTGGTAATCGCCGATGATCTCGATGAAGCGACCATCCCGAGGCGAGCGGGCGTCCGCCGCGACGACACGGTAGTGGGGATCCTTCTTCGCGCCTTCGCGACGCAGGCGAAGCTTCACAGCCATCTGTCTCTCCGGTCCGCCGCGGGCGCGACTGCTCGGGATGCGCCGGCGGTCAGTGTGCCTCTGTCAGCAGTCAACCGCTGTTGCATGCTTCGGACCCGTCCGGCGGGGCGCAGGTCACGTCGGGGTCGGCGCGGCGGAGCGTACCCGTCCGGCGAAACCGCCGCCACGCTGCAAGGTTTGGGGCAAATGCCTATCGCGGCCCAGGGCCGCGTTGTTCCCGAGCCCGTGACGGCCGAAACCTCGGAGCCAGGGGCGCTCCGAAGGGAGGCGGCCCGTTCGCGGCGAGGTCAGCGCTTCTTGCGCTTCGGCGCCTTCGGGGCCGGTTGCAGACCGGGAAAACCCCCCAGCCCCCCTCCGCCGGGGAGCTGGATCTGGCCCGATTGCTGGAGCTCCCGCAGCGCCCGCGCCTGGGCCACCTGGCCACGCAGACTCTTCTTCGATTTACCGCCGGGGCTGCCGACACCGCTCATGCGCATGACGGAGCGCATGACCCTCTGGGCCTCCTGGAACTGCTTGACGAGCCGGTTCACCTCGGTGACGGTCGTCCCCGAGCCTGCAGCGATACGCTTACGTCGCGAGCCGTTCAGGATTTTGACGTCCCGTCGCTCCTTACGGGTCATGGAACGTATGATCGCCTCGACCCGGGCAAGCTGCTTGTCCTCCACGTCGAGGTCTTTCAGCTGCCGGCTGACCCCCGGCAGCATGCCAAGCACGCTCTGCAACGAGCCCATCTTCTTGAGTTGCTGCATCTGCTCGAGGAAGTCCTCGAGGGTGAAGTCGCCCGAGACCAGCGCCTCTTCCGCACGCCGAGCCTCCTCTTCGGTATAGGCACCCTCGGCTTTCTCGATGAGCGTCATCACGTCGCCCAGGCCGAGAATGCGGCTTGCCATCCGATCGGGATGGAACGGCTCGAACTCGTCGAGCTTCTCTCCCACAGACGCGAACTTGATCGGCTTGCCCGTGACCTCGGTGACCGACAGGGCGGCTCCCCCGCGCGCGTCACCGTCGAGCTTCGTGAGGACGACCCCCTCGAATCCGACCTCGTCAAGGAAGGCCTTCGCTACGTTCACCGCCTCCTGACCGATCATCGCGTCGATCACGAACAGGGTCTCGATGGGTTCGACCTCGAGGCGGATGGCCCGAGCTTGAGCCATCATCTCCTCGTCAACGTGGAGACGCCCTGCGGTGTCGACGATGACGACGTCGCAGCCCGTGTCGCGGGCGGCGCGTACCCCTTCGCGAGCGACCGGGACGGGATCGCCGGACTCCACGGGTGCGTAGACGTGCACTCCGGCTTGTGAGGCCAGGATGCGCAGCTGCTCGACTGCAGCCGGCCGCTGGAGGTCGCCGGCCACGAGCATCGGCCGGCGGCCCTTTCCCTTCAGGTGCCCCGCCAGCTTGCCTGCCGCCGTCGTCTTTCCCGAACCTTGCAAGCCGGCCAGCATGATGACGGCCGGGCGCTGCTGCCCGAGAGCGAGGGGAACGGCCTGCCCGCCGAGGATGCGTCCGAGCTCATCGTGGACGGCCCGTATGACCTGCTGGGCGGGGTTGAGCGCCTTCGACACCTCCTCGCCGACCAGCTGCTCGCGCAGCCGCGCGACCACGTCGCGGACCACCTTGAAGTTCACGTCGGCTTCGAGCAGTGCGAGGCGGATCTCGCGCAGGGTTGCGTCGACGGTCTTCTCGTCCAGGCGGCCACGGCCGCGGACCCGCGCGATCGCCGATTCGAGACGATCAGAGAGGGCGTCGAACACGGGTAACTCCTCCAGCGGATCCAGGCGCGGTCAGGGTACCGGCTGTCCCCCGGCAACATGGCTCATCCACGCGGAGACGGCAGCTCTACAGGTCCCGAGCCACGCCGTCACCGAACAGGGCATCGACGAACGCGTCGGCATCGAAGGGAGCGAGGTCGTCGATACTCTCGCCCAGGCCGACGAACTTCACCGGCAGGCCAAGCTCGCGCTGGACAGCGATGACGATGCCGCCCTTCGAAGTGCCGTCGAGCTTTGTGAGCACCAGCCCGGTGACGTCGACCGCCTCGAGAAAGGCGCGGGCCTGCGCGACGCCGTTCTGCCCGGTCGTCGCGTCGATGACCAGTAGAACCTCCTCGAGGGGTCCGGCTTGCCGCTCGAGTACCCGCTTGACCTTGCCGAGCTCGTCCATGAGAGCCCGCTTGTTGTGCAGTCGGCCAGCCGTGTCGACGATGAGGATGTCCGCAT
>JALZEO010000324.1 GCA_030862025.1 Actinomycetota bacterium
GTGCACGAGTTCGATGCGCTCGTGCATGCGCTCGCCGCAATGGCGCGGAGGGATATCCGCCCCACGCACGACCAGGAGCAGCTCCACACCGCACTGCTCGCACGAGTACAGGGTTCGTTCGGGCCGGTTCATGACCGGTTCGGGCGGATCGGCTCTACTGGGCCCACCCTCCGCCATGCCGCGAAGCATTGCGGTGCCACTTCGGAAGATCGCATAACCGAGCAGGGGTGCGAGGACCCACTTCGGGTCGAAGACGACGGCGATGGCCAGGGCGACGACCACAGCCAGGATCCAGAACACGCCGAGAGGCTACGAGGTTTCCGTCTCATGCGCTGCCCAAGGTCAAAGGTTCCGCAGGATTCGCGACTCAGGGCGGGGCTCACGATCAGGGTGTCAAGCCGATGGCATGGGGAGGGAAGCGATGAGCCATGGCGGAGAGCAGCGCGAGCCGGCGCGGATCCTCGTGACACGACCGCTGCCGGGCGGCCTCGAAGTCCTCTCTGGTCATGATGTCGTCGTCCGCGAGGACGGGCCTATCGACCACAGCCAGCTCCTCGCCGCGGTCGGCGACTGTGATGCCTTGATCTGCCTCCTGTACGACCACATCGATGCCGACCTCCTGGCGGCGGCGCCACGGCTCAAAGCCGTGGCCACTGTTGCGGTCGGCTACGACAACATCGACGTCGATGCCGCCACCGAGGCAGGAGTCCTCGTTTGTCACACCCCAGGCGTACTCGATGACACCGTCGCCGACCTTGCGGTGGCTCTCATGATCGGGGCCGGCAGACGGTTGGGAGAGGCAGAGCGCGACCTTCGGGCCGGGCGGTGGCAGGGCTGGGACATCGACCAGTACCTCGGACAGGACTTGTGGGGTGCGACGCTCGGGATCGTCGGGTATGGACGCACAGGCCGGACCGTGTCCCACAGAGTGACGGGGTTCGACATGACGGTGCTCCACCACTGCCGTACCCCGACGAGGGAGGAGGGATACGTCGACGAGTTGGGTGAACTCCTGACCCGATCGGACTTTGTCAGCCTCCACGTGCCTCTCACAGATTCCACGCACCATCTCATCAGCACGCAGGAGCTGGAGGGAATGAAGCCGACCGCGGTACTCGTCAACACCTCGCGCGGTCCTGTGGTTGACGAGGAAGCGCTCGTTGCTGCCCTCGAACGGGGGAGGATCTTCGCTGCCGGCCTCGACGTCTTTGAGGATGAGCCCGAGGTCCACCCGGGGTTGCTCTCGTCGCCTCGCGCGCTGCTTGTGCCCCACATCGCCTCGGCGAGCTGGGCTACACGCACCCGTATGGCGCGCTTGGCGGCGAGCGGGATCGCTGCGGCCCTGGCAGGTCATGTACCCGACAACGCGGTGAACCCGGAAGCCTGGCGCAACTCTCGCCCTACTTGACGAGCTGCTCATCAGATGACGCCTTCGGCGGCCAATTCGGCTAGTTCGGCCTGATCGAGCCCGAGCAGGTTCCCGTACACGTGCTGGTTCGCCTCGCCCTTGCGTCCTCCCGTCCGACGCAGTCGGCCAGGCGTCAGCGACAGACGTGGCACGATGCCCGCCATCGCCACCTGTCCCACTTCCTCATCATCGATCCGCTCGACAGCGCCGCGGGCAGCGAAGTGGTCGTCCGCGAACACCTCGCGCATGCGGTAAACAGGAACGGCGGCGCCGGCGACTGATTGGAGGACGGTGAGGGCCTCTTCGAGTGTGCGATCGCCGACCCACTCCTCAATGAGGGCGTCAAGCTCCTCGGCGTGCTCGAGGCGTGCCGACGGGGTCGCGAATCTGGGATCCTCAGCGAGTGCCTCCCCGCCGATGGCGAGCAGGATGCGTCGGGCACCGCCCGCCGCTGTGCCTGACATGGCGAGCCAGAGCTCATCAGCAGTTCGGTACGCGCCCCTGGGGGCAGCGAATGGCAGCCGGTTGCCTAGGCGAGGCGCCTCCTGACCGGTCAGGTCATAGAGTGCGGGGAGCGGTTCGAGCAGGGCGAACAGTGACTCGTAGAGGCTGAGGTCGATCACCTGGCCATCGCCCCCGTTTGATCGGTGGTGCAGCGCCAAGAGAGTGGCGATCGTCCCCCACAGGCCCGCAACCTGATCCGCGAGCGCGATGGCGGGTAGCTGGGGAGGTCCCCCTTCCACTCCTTGCATGCCAGCGTAACCTGACAAGGCCTCGGCAAGGGTTCCGAAGCCAGGTCGCGGCGCGTATGGGCCCGTCTGTCCGAAGCCGGAGACCCTCGTGACGATGAGTCCGGGGTTGGTAGCTCGCAGGTCCTGGGGGTCGAGTCCCCACCGCTCGAGCGTGCCAGGACGAAAGCTTTCGACCACGACGTCGCTACGCGCGACGAGAGCCGCACAGAGTTCGGCACCGCGAGCCATAGACAAGTCGAGCGTGATGGGGAGCTTGTTGCGGTTCAGGACCTTGAACCACAGCGAGACCCCATCCTCGTGCCACGCCATGGCTCGAACCGGGTCGCCATGGCGAGGGTGCTCAACCTTGATCACCTCCGCGCCGAAGTCCGCCAGATTGCGGGCGATCACCGGTCCTGCGACGATCGTCGACAGATCCAGAACCCGCACGCCTTCGAGGGGCGTCCTCCTCGTCTCGTCGGCCATCCCGTCCCCCCGGGGGGCCTGCAAGACGATCCGAAGATGAGCGACCGTCCCCCAGTTAGCCCAACGACCCTCCAGCGGCGAGTGTACGAGAGCCTCTTAGGCGCTGACCCTGCCCTACCACTCCTCGCGGAACTCGTCCTCCCAGCTCCATCTGGCCCGGTCACCAACCTCAGCTGTTGCTAGACGGGACGTCTTCTGCCGCCGCAAGAGAGCTTCAACCTCCCCAACGCGATAGCGTCGGTGGCCGCCGAGGGTTCGGTACGGCGTCAGTTGGCCAGCATCCGCCCACCGAGCGATCGTCTTCGGGTGCACCCCAAAGAGGCGTGCGACCTCGCTGGGAGAGAGAAGCTTCTCGTCACGCTCGTAGCCTGACACTGGTCACCTCTTCAATATGCGTCGCCGGTCTACTGGAGTCGGGCGACCTCGGCCGTTCTGGCGAGTAGCCCGATGTTCCGGCTCCCCTACCCGTGAGCTCGTTTCCCTTCTCCCAGACGATCACGTCGTCCGTATAGCGATATTCGCCCGAAGTGGACCGCGCGCCATCGGGAGGTCCTACGTAACGGAGCCGGGAGGCCTACGTACCTTTTGGTGGCACGCCTTCCCGAGGGGGTACGAAGGGGGCAAAACGGCCTCGACGGCCCCCTCCTCTACGCCTTTCGCCCCCTCGGGCCACGCGTCGCGCTTCGTGCCGGGAGGGGGTCCCCCTTCCCGAACGGGCAGGTGGGCGCGAAAGGGGCACGTCGCCCCCGGACCCCATTTGCGTCACTGTCCTCAGCGGGGCCTGAGCTGGTCGGGCCACGGTGTAGGGGCGGTGCGCCCCCTACGCCTCTCGGCGACTCACCCTCGCGACTTCAGCGTCCTCGACCACCTTGCTACGGGCACACGCGATGGCCGTAGCCCCATGGCCCATTTGCGGTCCTTCGTCAACCTGCCACCAGCCGAACACTCCGTCTAGGCGCAATTTCACCCTAGACGGCAACCGCACGCTCCGACGTTTCCCGAACGTTCCAGCGCACGTGGCCGTTTCCCCTCTGTATAAGCTCCGCACGGTAGAGGCATCTTCCTTGCGAACATTCCAGCCCCCTGACGCATCTCGAGCTGGTCCCGACACACAGCCCTTTGAGCCCGAGTTAAGATGGCACCTCACCGCGTGATAGCCACGAGAGTTTTCCCACCAAGGGTAGGACATGAAAGGCGATCGGGTAGAAGTTGTCATCGACACCGGTGGCGGGGTCCGCGTCTACGAACTCGT
>JALZEO010000340.1 GCA_030862025.1 Actinomycetota bacterium
ACGTCAACCCACGGCAGGGCCGGGGTGGGATGTCCCTCGAGGGGGCTGCCGGCCGTGCGATAGGTGAGCAGCTCGTCGTCGGAGATGGCGCCGGCCGCCTTGTAGATGGCATACAGGAGCGGAGTGGCATGGCCCTTCGAGAAGATCAGGCGATCATTGTTGGGGTTGTCGGGATCGGCGAAGTCATAGTGCAGGTACTTGCTGACCAGCACCGCCATCAAATCGGCAGCGGATAATGATGACGTCGGGTGACCGGAGTCGGCGGCTGCGCTCGAGCGCACGGAATCGACGCGGAGCTGCTGCCCGAGCTCCCGCCACTGCTCGTGGTTTTCCATGTGGACGCCTCTCTGCACTTGTCCGTAGCGATCCGGCCGCGCTCCCCGAACCCCCTACCCCGCCTAGGAGCCGGGGTCAGAGCAGGCTGCGAAGACGACCGCGCATTCTCTGCAGACGAGTATCCACCGTTGGAAGGATGGGCCAACCCGCTCTCGGACATTGGCTTTTCTGGCCAGCTCGAGAGGTCGACGCTCTCCGCAGAGTGGACACGGCCAGGTGTAACCGTGCTGCCCACGCGAGGAACGATGGGGCTGCAGCGCGAGGACCTCGATTGCGGTGTGATGGAGCAGCGACACAGCGAACCTCCGGCGTGGGTACCTTGGCGCGGCGCGGGCGTGCTGACACCGCTCTCAGGGGTGATTGGGAGCGTGATTCCCTCCTACCCTGAGGCTGCCCCCGCTCCGCCAGCAACGTCGCCTGCCGACGGCCGCTCCCTGGCGTCACCGCGCCCGCACCAGGCTTCAAAAGCCGACACGCGGCCAGACAGGGGCCAGCGGCGGGGCCAGGACCAACCTCGGTGGTCCGAGGACGTGGGCAGTCATGGCGAGGGAGACACCAGCGATCCGGGACAGCGTGGACGACCATGTCTACGCGGCTCTGCATATCTTCCGCGTCAACTGCGGGAGTTCGTGATATCAGGCGCATCGTTGTGCGCTGGCAGGTCTGTTTCGTTCCGTCTCCCAGTCCGCTGGAACAAGCCGAACAGCAGGAGCAGGGACGGCAGGAGAATCACTGCCCCGGCCACCAGCGTCCAGGCCAGCGCGGTGAGGGTCGGAGGAGGCGCAGCTGCTTCGAGGATCGTGAGGTGGCCGACGAGCATGGCGGGATACTGAGCCACCGCCCATCCCCACAGCACGGCTGCGACCGCCAACGCCGCGGTCATGCGAGCCACGATGAAGCGGCGGTACCACAGGAGCAGCAGCGAAGCGACGCCGGCCAGGGCGGACGTCACGATGAGGGGCAGCGCACGTCCCGTCAGCCCGTGAAAAAGGCGTGGCGCGTCTGCAGCCAGGATCGCGATTCCGGCCAAGGAGATTCCCCCGGCCACGATCCCGCTGCCGAGGGCACGGCTACGGAAGGCGGCGGTCAGATGCAGATCTCCGCTGCGTTCAGCGTCACGCGTCAGGTAGACGGCGGCAAGGTAGGCGGAGACACCGACCGCGAGCGTGCCGCCCAGAAACGACGTGGCGTTGGCCCAGCTGTCGATGAGGTCACCCGCGGCGTTGCCAACTGGGACGCGACCGGACGCGACAGCGCCGGCAACCGTCCCGAGAAAGAAGGGGGTCAGCACGGAGGAGACGGCGAAGGCGGCACCGAACAGGCGCTGCAGGCCCACCTCGGGCATCTCCTTGCGAAAGGCGAATGCCGCGCCACGAGCGATGATGCCGAAGGCAGCGAGGGTGAGTGGGACGATGAGGGTGGAGGCGATCGAGGCGAACGCGGTCGGGAAGGCGGTCCACAGCACCACGAGCACGAAAATCAGCCATACGTGATTGGCCTCCCAGATCGGGCCGATGGAGTGGGTGATGAGGTCGCGTTGGGCGCGTCCACGTTCGGCTCCCCCCGCCACGAGGTCCCAGAAACCAGCGCCGAAGTCGGCCCCACCGAGGAGAACGTAGGCAGTCAGTCCGAGCCACATCGCGGTCAGGATGATGTAGGGCGTGATCATGGGACCTTGCCCGTCTCCGTCTCAGGGGGCCTGGATGGCTCGCTCGTGGACTCGCCCCCGAGCGGTTGGGATGCCAGTAGGCGTAGGACGTAGACGCTGGCCGCGGTGAGCACCGAGTAGATGACGATCAGTGCGAAGTAGCCGAGCCGCACGTTAGGGGCGCGGGTTACGGCGTCCTCCACACGCATGAGCCCATACACGATCCAGGGCTGGCGGCCCACCTCGGTCACGATCCAGCCGGCTTCCACCGCTGCAGGTGCAGCGAACCCCGCGAACACGGCCCCGCCCAGAAACCACTTCGAGGACGGCAGGTCGCGGCGCCGCCACCACGACCAGGCGAACCACAGTGCTAGGCCGAGCAGCAGGAAACCGATGGCCACCATGACCTGGAAAGCCGTCCGAACGATCGCGACCGGCGGCCAAACGTCGCGGGGGA
>JALZEO010000347.1 GCA_030862025.1 Actinomycetota bacterium
GTCCCGGCGCTCGAAGAAGAGGCCGCAGCGCGGGTGGCCGCGATCCTTGACCGCTGAAAACGTTATCAGTTGCGTTATCAGAGATGGCCCCGAGCGGCGAAAGGATCCCGATTCCTGGATATTTTGGTGGGCGCGGTCGGTTTCGAACCGACGACCTCCGGTGTGTAAAACCGGTGCTCTCCCAGGCTGAGCTACACGCCCGCGTGCGCATGGTAGCCACAGGCCGTCCTACGCTGCTCTGGTCGACGTGAGGGAATGCCATGCCTGACACGGTCGGCGACTGGGTGGCGCTCGTCCATGACCGCTATCCGCCTCGCCACGCAGCGGACTGGGACAGCGTCGGCCTGCAGGTCGGAGACCCACGCTGGCCGGTGGAGAGGGTCCTTGTCACGCTCGATGTGACGACGGCGGTGGTGACGGAGGCCGCGGCGAACGCCCCGGCGCTGATCGTCGCACATCACCCTCTCCTGTTTCGTCCCCTGGCTCGCCTGACCCCCGACACGGCATCCGGCAAGGTCGCTCTCGCCGCAGCCCGAATGGGCGTCGCCGTGCTCGCGGCCCATACCAACCTCGACGTAGCCAGAGACGGTGCCGGCACGTCCGATCCCATCATGAGGACACTCGGCGTCGCTGAGGCCGAGCCTCTCACCGTCGAGTCACACGAGCCGGACGACCTCAAGCTCGTCACCTTCGTGCCACCTGACCACACCAAGCGCGTGCTCGCCGCCCTTGCTGACGTCGTCGAAGGCTACGGTCGCTCCTCGTACCGGATCGGACGCGCCCACCCAGCCGGACGCGGCAATGACGACGACGGCGAGGGGGAGCGGACTGAGGCCGAAGACCGGCTGGAGATCGTCGTGCCCCGTCGACAGCTGGGAGAAGCTGTCCATGCCCTGCTTTCTGCCCACCCGAACGAGGAGGTCGCCTACGACGTCAGCGGAGCGGAGGTCGGATTCGGACTCGTCGCTGACAGCCCCAAGACCTTGACCCTCCTGGAGCTTGCCACCCGCGTTCGCTACGAGCTCCCCGCACCCGAGCTCCGCTTCGCCGGCGACCCCGACCTGCGTGTGCGCCGGATCGCCGCCGCGGGCGGAGCCGGCGAGTCCTTCATACCCGCAGCTGTGGCCGCCGGCGCTGACGTCCTCATCACCGGTGACGTGCGTCACCATGCCGTGCTCGACGCCCTCGAACTCGGCCTCGCCCTCGTCGACGCGGGCCACCACGCGACCGAGTTCGCCGCACTACCCGCGTGGATGGAGCGGCTTCGCGCCGAGGCCGCCAGACGAGGGCTCGACGCTGACCTGCTAGCGTCCCAGGTTTCTACGGCTCCATGGTCCTCGCGACCGGTCTGACCCCTGGCCGGGCCAGGATTCCAGCGCCTCCCGGCGCGGCAAGGAACGACAACCGTGCCCGACCCAACCCCTACCCGCGCCGAGCTCGAGGCCCTGCTCGCCCTGCAGGCCGCCGAGAACGACATCCGAAGACTCCGGCGACGACTCGACGAGCTGCCCGAACAGGCGGAGCTGGCAGCCGCAACACACGCCGCCTCCTCGGCCAGGGCGGAGCAGGATGCCCGCCGCATCGACCTCGATCTCGTCGAGTCCGAGATGCGCCGGCTCGAGGGTGAGGTCGGCCTGTTGCAGCAGCGCCGCGACGCCGAGCGCTCGCGGCTGTACGGCGGCGGGATCTCGCAACCGCGTGAGCTGCAATCGCTGCGTGCCGAGGTGGACAACGTCGAACGGCGCATCGCCGCACTCGAAGATTCGCTGCTCGAGGTAATGGAACGGCGGGAAGAGCTCGCCGGTGAGGTCGAGGCGCTCGGCAACCGCCATGAGCAGCAGCGCAAGGAGCAGGAGCGGCTCACCCTGGCACGCGACGAAGCCGCCCAGGGGATCCTCGCCGACCTAGCCGTCGCTGAGACGGAGCTCGACACCCTTCGCGGGCAGGTCCCCGACCACGTTCTCGAACGCTACGACGTGTCGAGGCGCCGCCATGGGCGGGTCGGCGTCGGCGCACTCGAAAAGGGCATCTGCACCGCATGCTGGCTCGAGCTGACACCGCTGGAGATCAGCGACCTGCGCAATGCCGGTCCGCTTGGGACCTGCCCCCAGTGTCAGCGGCTGCTCGTCGTCCTCGACTAGAGCAAGGTCGACATGGCCATCGACGATGCGTGGATCGACCGCTGATCATGCCGTACTTCGAAGTCCCCACGGATCGGCTCTCGGACGACGCGCTGTTCTCCGAGTGGGCGGCGCGAGGGATTGTGGCCGGGAACGGCACGTCCAAGCGGAAACGTTGACCGCCCTGCGTGTCGTCGTGCTTGCCGACACCCATATGAGGGCCGGGTCGTCCCGCCGCCTGCCCGAGCGGGCACGTGCCGAGCTCGCCCAGGCCGACGTGATTCTCCACGCGGGCGACATCGTCGATGCGACGGTCCTCGACGCCCTCGCCGCCTACGCTTCGGTCCACGCCGTACTCGGCAACAACGATCTCTCGCTCGTCGGCGTCCTGCCTCGGATCCTCGCCCTGGAACTCGCCAGTGTCCGGATCGGCATGATCCACGACAGTGGACCACGCCGCGGGAGAGCGGCCCGGCTCCATCGCCTCTTCCCCGACGCGGACATCGTCGTGTTCGGGCACAGTCACGTACCGGTGAACGAGACGGGGGTAGCGGGTCAACTGCTCTTCAACCCCGGCTCGCCTACGGAAAGGCGTCGTGAACCGCATGGAACCATCGGAATCCTCGAACTCGAGGCTGGCCATCTGCTCGACCATCGCATCGAGATCGTCTCGGACCCCTAGCGGCCGAGTAAGGTGGTGCCCAGCCCGGCAGGCGCTGGAAGCCGTGCTGTGACCGTTCCATGGTTCCGATGGGAGGTGCCATGAGCATCGACACGACCATCCACATTTCCGATGAGGACATTGAGACGACGTTCACGAGCGGGTCCGTGATCACCGCATCCGCCGACGATGCGGATAGTGCCGACCCCGATGCCGCCGACGAGGCCGACGAGGCCGACGAGGCCGATGCGGCGGATGTCAGTGATGGCGACGCGACGGACGCAGCGGACGGAGACGCCGCTGACGAGACCGACGCTGACGCGACGGACGCCTGACCCATTACGGGCCCGCGTTGACAGGCGGTGCTGGCGACCGAGGGACGCCGGGCGGACAGCCAAGAAT
>JALZEO010000352.1 GCA_030862025.1 Actinomycetota bacterium
CTCCGAAGGAGCGCCGCGAGAGGAGCTGTCTTAGGGCTCCTAAGACAGCGACGGAAGTGCTTGTGAGCGGCGCTCCATAGGAGCGACGGAGGAGGATCGTGAGCACCGCGCTCTACACCGTCACGGACGCGTGTACCGCCTGTGGCGGCTGCCTGGGTACCTGTCCGGAGCGCTGCATTCGTCCAGCCGCCTCCGGCTCGGTAGTCCCCCTCGTCGTGCTCGACACGTGCACGGGGTGTGGCGAATGCGTCGAGATCTGCCCGGTCGAGGCATGCGTGAAGGTTCCTTAGCGTGAGCGGCGCCTGGCAGGAGCGACGCGAGAGGATTCTTGGGTCTCCCAGGACAGCGACGGAGATGGTTACGTGAGACACGGCGTCCACCCCATTGAGGCGGAAAGCTACGTCATCATCCGCGGCCTGCTCGACCTGTCACACTTGTCGTCGCTCAGTCGCTCGGTCGTCGAGCGGGTAGTGCACGCAAGCGCCGACACCAGTTATGCCCACGACCTCGTACTCGACGAGGAGGCCCTCGGCAGGGGACAGGCGGCACTCAGGGAAGGGGCGCCCATCGTTGCGGACGTTGGGATGGTCGCCAGCGGGATCACGAGACGAGAGGTACGCAGTTTCGTCGCCGACCCTCGCGCGGTCCGCCTCGCCGCTGAAGAGGGACGGACCCGCAGTGCGACAGGCATCAAGGTAGCCCTCGATGAGGTCGGCCCCGGCGCCATCTGGGTCGTGGGCTGCTCCCCGACCGCCCTCGTCGCCCTGCTGGAGGCGAACGCCGAACCAGCCTTCGTCGTTGGTCTACCAGTGGGATTCGTCGGTGCCGTGGAGGCGAAAGCAGCGCTGCGCGCCTCCGGTTTGCCGGCCGTGTCGAACCTCGGCCCGAAAGGGGGCTCCGCGGTAGCGGCCGCTGCCCTCAACGCCCTCATAACCCACGAGGCCACCTCATGAACCCACGCCGCGATGCCCTCCTGGTGGTCGGACACGGTTCCCGCGACGGCGACGGTGTTGCTGAGTGCGGCACGCTCGTGAACCACCTCCGGACGCTGCGACCCGACCTGCCCCTCAGCCTCGGCTTCATCGAGCTCTCACCGCCTCCGATCCACCAGGCGGTCGCCGGGCTCGTCGCAGGAGGCGCGACCAATGTCACGGTCGTCCCACTCGTGCTGCTTGGAGCCGGGCATGCGAAGACCGACGTGCCAGCTGCGATCCAGCGCGTCCGCCGCACCTATTCGGAGGTCACCTTCCGATATGCAGCACCGCTCGGCGTCCACCCCGACCTCCTCACCATCGTCGACGAACGGCTCCACTCGGTCCTGCCAATCTCGGGGCGCCGCGATACCGCGGTTCTGCTGATAGGGCGGGGCTCGTCAGACCCGGACGCGAACGCTGACCTCGCGAAGGTGGCGCGCCTGGTGTGGGAAGGCCGCGGTTTCCAGGCGGTCGAGTTCGCCTTCGTCGGCATCACCAACCCACGCGTCGAAGCCGGCCTCGAGCGCTGCCGCCGCCTCGGAGCCAAGCGCATCGCCGTCGTGCCCTACTTCCTGTTCACCGGTGTGCTGGTACGCCGCATCCACGCCCTTGCCCACACCTTCGCCGCCGCCAATCCTGACCTCGAGGTCCTGGTCACGAGCCACCTCGGTGCCGACCGCCGTATCGCGAAGCTCGTGCTCGGTCGCTTCGACCAGGCTCGTGAGGGCCTGGTGCAACCGAACTGCGACCTCTGCCAGTACCGCGTCCCCCTGCCCGGATTCGAGGAACGTGTGGGGGCACCGCAGACACTCCACCACCACCCTCACGATCCGGCCACGGACGTGCTCTGCGGAGGAAACCGCCGGTGAACATCTCGCTCGCCGTCGCTGTCCTAGGGGACTTGAAATTTGTCCCGCCCGCGGTCTTGCATCTCCCCGCCCGCCGGGCCTGCGGCCCTTCCCCGGGCAAGCCAAGACCGCTGTCCCACCCACGACAGCTCCTCTCGCGACGCTCCTGGGGAGCGCCCCTCACATGAGCCGGATCCTGGTTCTGGGCGGCACCAAGTCGGGCAAGACCACCGTTGCCGAGCAGCTCGCTGCCGAACCTGGCCGTCCGGTCGTCGTGGTGGCGACCGCGGAAGTGACCGACGCGGAGATGGCCGAGCGGGTGGTCCGCCATCGCGAACGGCGCCCGCCCAGTTGGACGACGGTCGAGGATGATGACCTGCTGGGCGCCCTCCACGTGGCCGGACCCGACGACACGGTGCTGGTCGACGCGCTCGACACCTGGCTCGCCGGCCGGATGGGCGCAGCCGGCCTCTGGACCGACGAGGTGGTCGCGCCTTTCGGGTCGAGCGGGCGCCGGGCGCTCGACGAGATCCTCGCTGAACTCGATGCCTTCTGGGAGATGGCGGGGCGGCGTGCGGGGCGCACCGTGCTCGTCTCCGGGCAGCCCGGTTGGGCTCCGGTCCCCCCCGACGCGTCGACGCGCCGTTACCTGGACGCACACGGAGAAGCGATCCAGCACCTGTCCGCGACCGCGGAGCGCGTCGTACTGACCATCGCCGGCCGCGTTCTCGAGCTGGCCGTGCCCCCCTCGAGGTCTGAGGAGATCGCCGCGAAGGTGCTGCCACCCTTGCGCGAGCACGGCGACACGCAGGCCCCCCCGGGGACCCTCGACCTCGCCGTCAACGTACGAGCCGATCTGCCCCGTTGGCTGCGGCGGCGGCTCGGCGAGTCACTGGATCGGGTCACCACCTACCCCGACACGACCACCGCCCGAGCCGCCGCTGCCCGCCGACACCGCCGCCCCCCGGAGGAATGCCTGCCCCTCGACGGCGCAGCGGAGGCCTTCTGGCTGCTGGCCGCCACGCTACGGCCCCGACTGGCGGCCTGTGTCCATCCTTCGTTCACGGAACCCGAAGCCGCCCTGCACGCCCACGGGCACCGTGTGGTACGAGTCTTCCGCGACCGTGACGACACATGGAGTCTCGATCCCGCGTCTGTCCCTGCCGAAGCCGACCTCGTCGTGCTCGGCCGACCCGACAACCCGACAGGTGCGCTGGACCCTGTGGACCAGGTAGCGGCGCTCGTCAGACCCGGACGCACCGTCGTCGTCGATGAGTCGTTCGCCGAGTTCCTGCCCGACGACGGTGCCACGCTCGCCGCCCGACGCGACCTGCCCGGCCTCGTGGTGATACGCAGCCTCACGAAGCTGTGGGGGCTGCCGGGGCTGCGGGTGGGCTATCTGCTCGCCGCCGCAGACCTCGTGTACCGGCTCGACTCCCACCGTCAGCCGTGGCCGGTCAACGCACTTGCCGCCGAGGCGCTTGTTGCGTGCGTCGCCGCCGAGGACGAGCGTCGTTCCCGCGCCCGAAAAGTGGCGACGGAGCGGAAGTGGCTCGTCGCGAGCTTGCGTACCATCCCCGGCCTCGTGGTGTGGCCCTCTGCCGCGAACTTCCTGCTGCTCGCCGCACCAGGTGTCTCCGACCTCCGCCAGCGCCTGCTCGCCCGTGGCGTAGCGGTCCGGCGCGGCGATACGTTTCCGGGCCTCGGCTCCGATCACGTCCGCGTCGCTGTGACCGACCTCACCGCCGGAGAGAGGCTCGTAAGCGCGCTGCGGGAGGCGCTCGGAGCAGATCATGCCGCCCGCTCAACGGTAGGAACCCAAGGCCAGGGGCGCTTGTCCTCCGGCCCCCCGACCGGGTGGTGAGCATCGCTCGTAGGAGCGATGCGAGAGGAGCTGTCTTAGGCTGCCTTCGGGGGGCGATGGGGGGCACATGAGCGGGGACGCCGTCGCTGTCCTGCACCGCGTCAACGAGCTCGTCGACGAGGTCGTCGCCGTGGATCCCCAGGCCGCCGCGGTCGCGAACGCCCGCCAGCTCCAGCTGGCGAAGCCGCCGGGCAGCCTCGGCTCGCTCGAGCCGCTCGGCGCTCAGCTGTGCGCTATCGCCGGTCGCTGCCCACCCCCGGTACCGACCCAGCCGGCGCTCCTGGTCGCAGCCGGAGACCATGGGGTCCACGCCTGGGGCGTCACGCCCTGGCCACAAACGGTGACCTGTCGCATGGTCGAGGGCCTCTGTCGCGGGGGCGCGGCGGCGAACGTGCTGGCCGAGGTGGTCGGTGCCCGGGTCTGCGTTGTTGACGTCGGCGTGGCCGGCGAGTTGCCCGACCATCCTCGTCTACGCCGGGCCCGTGTCCGTCCCGGGACCGCGGATCTGCGAACGACCGCGGCGATGAGTGAGGAGGAGGCGGCCCGAGCCGTTCTCGTTGGTGCCGGGGTGGCCGAGGAACTCGTGGCCGCCGGCGCCGACCTCCTCCTCACCGGCGACCTGGGTCTGGCGAACACGACCGCGGGCGCCTGTCTCGTGGCCGCCCTCACCGGGGCTGACCCTGCCGTGGTGGCCGGACCTGGAGCAGGCGCGGACGAAGCAGTACTGGCCCGTAAGCGTGAAGTCGTCGCCGAGGCGCTCGAGCGTCACGGGGAGGAGCGAGGCCCTCTGGGGGTCCTCGCCTCGCTCGGAGGACTCGAACACGCCGCGCTTGTCGGTCTCATGCTCGCAGGTGCCGCCGAGGGGCTGCCGGTGCTGCTTGACGGGATGGCGGCCCTCGCTGCGGCGCTCGTCGCCGCTGCCCTGGCGCCGGACATCGTTGGCTACCTCATCGCCAGTCACAGCTCGCCTGAGCCGGGGGCGAGGGCCGCTCTGACCCACCTCGGCCTAGAGCCCCTGCTGGACCTCGGGCTACGGCTCGGCGAGGGCACCGGAGCCCTGCTCGCCATCCCGCTGGTCCAAGGCGCCGCATGCGTCCTGCGGGATCTCGCTACCCTCGCCGATCTGGGGATCGCTTCTCCATGAGCGGCGCTCCCGAGGAGCGTGGCGGAGGAACTGACTGGGTCACCCAGGACAGCGACGGAGGAGGCCCTTGAGAGCTGCGCTCGGGTTTCTCACCCAGCTGCGGGTCGGTACCTCCTCGACGCCGCCCGGGCCCGCCGCCCTCGTCGTTTTCCCGCTCATCGGCGGGTTACTCGGCCTTGTCTGGCTCGTGGCCGGGACGGCGGGGACGGCCATCGGGGGCCAGCTCGTGGGAGCCGGTCTGGTCCTCGCCGTCGACCTGCTCGTGACCGGGGGGATGCACCTCGACGCCGTCGGAGACGTAGCCGACGGCGTGGCCTCGCGTCTTCCCCCCTTCGAAGCCCAGACGGTGATGCGTGAACCTCAGATCGGAGCGGTGGGGGCCGCCACCCTGGGCACGACCCTGATCGTTCGCTTCGCGCTCATCGCGGCTGCGCTGTCCGTCCCTGCCACGCTTGTCGCTGCCCCCGCCGCGGGGCGAGCGGCGATGGTGTGGGCGCTGGGGCGACTGCCGGAGGCTCCGGGCTCGATCGGCACCGCGCTGGCTCCGCTCGCCGTCCCCGCGGTTCGAGCAGCGGCGGTGGCGCTCGTCGCCGTCGTAGCCGCGACGGCCTTGGCCCTGAGCGGACAGCCCCCCGCTCGCCTGGTCACCGGAGGACTGGTCGCTGCTACGGCCGCAGTGATCATCAGCGAGCTGTCCGCGCGCTGGTGGGCGCGACGCTTCGGGTTCCTCTCCGGTGACGCGATCGGCGCAATCGGCATCGCCGTGGAACTTGTCGTCCTCACGGCCTTGCTCGTGCTCGCTGCGTGAGCGGGCAGGTGAACGGCTCCCCCACACCAGAGACAGTGGCAGCGTGGGTCCGGCGTCAGCTCGTCACCTACGCCCCCTCCCTCGAGAAGGAGATGCTCGCCCTGCCCGCACTCGTGCGTCCCGGCGACGTCTGCTTCGACGTCGGGGCCAGCTTCGGGACCTACACCGTCGTCCTCGCCAGGCTCGTCCGGCTCGGCGGCCGGGTACATGCCGGCGAGCCCCGTCCCCGCTCGTTACGTGTGCTTGCCCTCGTCAACCGCCTTCTGACAGACGGCAACGTCGAGGTTCATCCGATCGCACTCAGTGACCGAGCCGACCAGGAGGTCATCGTCACACCGCGGCGGCGCTGGTTCCTGCCGGTACCTGGTCGTACCTTCCTCAAGGGCTCCCTCGAAGCCGGCCCGCAGGGCTACTACCCGGGTTGGGGCGAGGAGTTCGGAGGGGCGGCGGAGCGTGTGGTCATGACCCAGACTCTCGACGGACTCGTTGCCGACAACGACATCGACCGCATCGACTTCGTGAAGGTCGACGTGGAGGGGGCGGAGCTGCGGGTGCTGGTCGGCGCTGAAGCCACCCTCGTCGGCCACCGACCGATCCTCCTGTGTGAAATCGAGGATCGGCATACGCGGAAGTACGGACATGGTGCCGACGACGTCTTCGAGTGGCTCAGGTCGCGCGGTTACCATGCCCACGTCTTCGATCGTCGAGGTTTGCGGGAGGTCGACGGCCTCCTCCCCGGCGAGAACAACTACCTCTTCCTCCCGGGAGACGGAGGGCGGTCGTGCAGTTCATCGTGTCACTAGTTTCGAGGAGCAGGAAGACGGCGGGTAGACGGCGAAGTACCTCTTGATATCTTGCGAGGGGTGTTCTGCCGCACAGCTGACTGCGGCTGGACAGGAGGGGCTGGTGGCTTTGAGCTGGCGGCGGCGACACGGCGGAAGGCGCCCGTCCGAGCACGGGCAGCCGTCGCAGCCGGCGGATCGCGGTGAGCAGCGCCGTCGAGCACCATCCCCGGAGGTGACGAGGCGCCTCGTCGGTGTGGTCGGAGGAGAGCTCGAC
>JALZEO010000020.1 GCA_030862025.1 Actinomycetota bacterium
CTCCCACACTCGCGCCGTGCACCTGTCGCATGCTGTGCATGGCCTCGGGGCGCAGACCCATGGCGCCGGACACGGCTGTGCGCGAGCGTGCGAGGTGGGTCGGGAGATGTGGGCGACGATGCGAAAGGTTGCCTGCCGCCCGCCCTGTGAACCATGCACCCACGCCCGGGACAAGCGCCACCGGCTCAACGAGGCTCTTCACCGCAGGAACGAGGGAATGTCGAGGTCGTCGTCGGCGTCGATCACGACCGACGGGCGCTCGCGCGGGACACGACGGAAGACGCCTTCCTCGGCGAGCAGTTCCTCCTCCTCTTCCTCCTCCTGCTGCTGCTCCTCTTCTTCCTCGAGACCGAGCGAAGGGGGTGGTACGGGCGCGATCCGAGGTTCGGTGACACCGGGTCGGCCGGTCAACAACGTCCGCTCCTGGTCGATGCCACCGTCCCACTTGTCGAAGCCAGCCGCGATCACGGTGACCTTCACCTCGTCGCCGAGGCTGTCGTCGATTACCGCCCCGAAGATGATGTTCGCGTCTGCATGAGCGGCCTTCGTGATGACGTCCGCAGCTTCGTTGACCTCGAACAGACCGAGGTCGGTGCCGCCGGCGAGCATGAGGAGTACCCCACGTGCTCCGTCGATCGACGCCTCGAGCAGGGGCGACGAAATGGCGAGCTTGGCGGCCTCCAGGGCGCGCTCGTCGCCACGAGCCTGACCGATTCCCATCAGCGCCGAGCCGGCATCCTTCATGACGGTCCGTACATCGGCGAAGTCGAGATTGATGAGTCCAGGTGTTGTGATGAGATCCGTGATGCCTTGAACACCCTGAAGCAGAACCTCATCGGCGAGCCGGAATGCCTCCACGACAGAGGTCTCGCCGTCGGCAATCTGCAGCAGCCTGTCGTTGGGAATGACGATCAGGGTGTCGACCTTGTCACGCAGGTCTTTGATGCCCTGTTCGGCCTGGAGGTTGCGCCGCCGGCCCTCGAACGAGAACGGTCGGGTCACCACGCCAATGGTCAGCGCTCCGAGTTCCTTCGCGACTTCCGCGACGACGGGTGCGCCGCCCGTCCCCGTGCCGCCGCCTTCCCCGGCGGTGACGAAGACCATGTCGGCGCCCTTCAGGACCTCGGTGACCTCGTCCCGGTTGTCCTCGGCCGCCTGCCGCCCGATTGCGGGGTTGGAACCCGCCCCCAATCCCCGCGTCAGGTCGCGTCCGACGTCCAACTTCACGTCAGCGTCCGACATGAGCAAGGCCTGCGCGTCGGTGTTGATCGCGATGAACTCCACGCCGCGCAGGCCGGCGTCGATCATGCGGTTCACGGCATTCACACCGCCACCACCAATCCCGACGACCTTGATCACGGCGAGATAATTCTGCGGGATCGCCGCCATCAAACCCTCCTATTCAGCCGCCACTGCGGCTGCCGATCTGGCCGGGGCTCTCCCGGCTCGTTCGCACGCACCTGCACCTTCGGCTGGCACGTTCGGCGCCCACGGCGGCGTGGGCACCGATGGGGGAAGTGATAGGTGCTCAGGCACCCCGGTGACCTTCCCGGTCCGTCGAATTTCTCCCCTCGCTCCCCACGATCGACTGCCTAAGCACCGATGGATGACGAACCCACCGCTCGACAGGAGCGGCTGCCCGAGGTCCGGAGAGTGTCGAGCGAAACTCTCACCCTCAACTCGAGGTTTATCCTTATGTCAACCTCTTGTTGTGCCGGAAGGTAGACGGGGGTCGGGGAACCGTCAAGCACACGTCACCCTCACCTGACCTCGGAATACCTCAGGATGTCGGAAACGCGGGAGGCAGTAGCACCGGATGGGAGGGCGCGCGGAGGTCGACAACTGCCTCTGTCGCGGAGGCCCCCAACTCCAGGGCCAGCGCTCCCAGCGCCTGAGCTTTTTCCGGCACGCGTTCAGCCCGCCCGAATCGAGCTCTGATGCCGTTGGCTAGCACGAGCACGACGTCGTCCGGAGTGCGCGCCTCATAGCGCACCACGTTGTCCCGCAGGGATCGTGGCAAGGCGCTCGCGACCGCGAAGGCATTCTGAGCCGCTGGCAACTCCCCCACGCCCAACCCGGCGTCAGGCGGCGCTGGTTCTGTGGTGGCGATCACCGGCAGGCCATCCTCGTCCCCCGGAGCCACAACGACCCCGGTCGCATCGATGAGCGCCGCTCCCCCAGCCGTCGCGAGCACGAAGATCGGCCTGCGCTCGACGACCCTGATGCGGACGCTCAGCGGGTCTGTGCGCCGTATCGTGGCCGACTGCACGAGCGGCAGTGCTCCCACTCGTTCGCGGGCGGGGCCCAGGCGGAGTCGCAAGGTCGAGGTTCCAAGCGGCAACGCGGCCGCCTCCCGCACGACATCGGGCGAGAGTCGGCGCGTGCCGACCACCTCGACTTCGCTCAGGCCCAGGAGGGGACCCTGCTCCAGCCAAACAGCCAGTCCCAGGAGCGCGACGATCGCGGCCGCGGCCACGAGCCGACGACGGCGAAGGCGCGCACGCCCCCGTTGCGCCTCCAACCGTCGCTGCGCGATCCGGGAGTCCACCAGCGCCTCCTCGTCGCCCCCAGCGAAGCGCTCGCGTCCTAGAGCGGAGCGTCATCCTCGAACTGGCCCACCATGACGACCTCGGGACGCAGCCGTATTCCCTGCCGCTCGACGACTAGCTGCTGCAGCGTGAGGACGAGCGCTCGCACATCGGAGGCAGTGGCCCCGGGATGGGTGATGATGAAGTTCGCGTGGAGTTCGGAGACCTGTGCTCCTCCCAACCTCAGTCCCCTGCCTCCGGCGGCTTCCACGAGTCGACCGGCCGAATCCCCCGGCGGGTTCGTGAACACCGAGCCGCAGCTGGGACGGTTGATTGGTTGGTGCGCCCGCCGCCAGGCCTTCACCTCGGCGATGCGCGCCCGCTCGGCCGCCGGATCGCCGCGCTGGAGGCCGAGAGTCGCGCCTACCACGACGCTGTCCCTCGGGAGGTTCGAGCGGCGGTAGCCGAGCCCGAGCTCGGACGCGGCCAGGGTCTCGCGTCGGCCGTCGCTCAGACCCACCACGTCGACTCTCACCAGGTGGGCCGCCAGGTCTTGCCCGTGCGCACCGGCGTTCATCCGCACGGCTCCCCCCACGCTCCCCGGAACAGCTGCCGCCCAGGCGAACCCCGCCAGCCCCTCGTCCGCCAGGCGCGTGGCCAGCAACGGCATCGGTTCGGCGGCCGCGACCACCACATCCGTACCGACGATCCTGTAGCCGCGGTAGTCCCGGCCCAGCGTGAGCGCGACTCCGTCCCAGCCGCGGTCGGCGACCAGCAGATTCGAGCCCCGACCGATGATGAGACATGGCAGCCCGTTCGCCGCACAGATCTCACCCGCGGCACGCAGGTCCTCGTCGCATTCCGCGACCAGCAGGGCCCGAGCAGGACCACCCACCTTCAACGTTGTCAGATCCCCGAGGTTCACGTCCGCTTCGACGGGCCCGCGGCAGGCGGCGGCCAGGTCGCGGACGACCGGGTCGTGCTGCAGCCCCGGGGAATCAACGACCATTGCCAGCCCGCAGCAGGGTGAGCAGTGCCGGACCCACCTGGCCGACGTCTCCCGCCCCGGTGACCAACACGGTGTCACCCGGCTCGACCAGCCCGGCGAGCGTGCCGGGGACGTCGACGAGGTGAGGCTCCCATACGACCTTGCCGCCCGCCTCACGCGCCGCCGCCGCCACGAGTTCGCCGGAGACGCCGGGGACCGGCTGTTCGTCGGCACCGTAGACGTCGGTCACGACGACGAGGTCGGCCCCCGCCGCCGCTCGACCGAGCTCCGCGCCGAGCACGACGGTGCGCGAGAAGCGGTGGGGCTGGACCACGAGCACGACTCGACCACGCGAGATGCTGCGTGCGGCGGCAAGGGTGGCCCTGAGCTCGGTCGGATGGTGCGCGTAGTCATCCACGACTTCGATCTCGGCGACCGTCCCCAGCCGTTGGAAGCGTCGCTGCACCCCCGTGAAGGAGGCGAGCCCCGCCGCGGCCGCCTCGACGTCCACTCCCACGAGGTGGCAGACGGTCAAGGCTGCCGCCGCGTTGAGCAGGTTGTGGCGTCCGGGAACACCGAGTGAGAAGGCGACAAGGTCCGCACCCTGGTGACGCAGGCGCGCGCGTTGTGCTGCCATCGGCACGAGGCGGAACGTGGCCCGGGGGTCCTGCCCGTAGGTCACAACTTCGCCTGGGACGTCGGCGAGTCGAAGGGTGCCTGGATCGTCGGCGCAGAGCACCGCGGGGGCGTTCGCCCTGCGACGGTCGAGGAAAGCATGGAACGCGGCGTCAGTCTCGTCGAGGTCGGCAAAAACGTCGGGGTGATCCAGTTCGATGTTGGTGACGACAGCGACGTCCGGTCGGTACACGAGAAACGAGCGGTCGGACTCATCCGCCTCGGCGACGAACAGCTCACCGGTGCCGGCGTGTGCGTTCGCCCCGACCTCGTTGAGCGTGCCCCCGATGGCGAAGCTCGGGTCCGCTCCGGTCGTCTGCAACGCGACGACGGTCATCGATGTGGTCGTCGTTTTCCCGTGCGTGCCGGCCACGAGGATCGCCTGGTAGCCGACCATGAGCACGGCGAGCATCTCGGAGCGGTGCAGCACGGGCACGCCGGCGCGTCGGGCCGCGACCACCTCGGGGTTGGTGGCACGGATCGCGGAAGAGATCACGACCGCTTCCGCGCCCACGATGGCCTGGGGATCATGACCGACCTGGATGATGGCGCCCATCGCCCGCAGTCCTTCGAGCGCACGGCCCTCCTGGCGGTCGGAACCCGACACGATGTGGCCACGCTGAATGAGCATGCGCGCGATGGCGCTCATGCCCGCGCCCCCTACACCGACGAGGTGCACGCGCCGACTGCGGGACAGGTCGAGGCGGGCGTCGCCGGTCACCGGACCATCTTCTGCTGAGCGCCACTCACAGGTTGTCCTCGAGGCTCGGCGGCGGGCTGGAGGGCAGGGGGGGCGTGATCGGCGGGACGTCGGGCGCCTCCAGCACGCCGAGGATGAGCCGGGCGACATTGTCCGCAGCGTCGCGGCGTCCGAACGCCCGTGCCGCAGCCGCTACCGTCTGCCGCAGTTCATCGTCGTCGAACAGCCGCTCAGCCGCCGCCACCAGGGAGCGCCCGTCGAGGTCAGCGTCGAGAATGACCCTGGCCCCACCGGCCCGCTCGAGCGCAAGCGCGTTGTGACGTTGGTGATCCCCGGTCGCATGCGGGTAGGGCACGAGCACAGAGGCCTTGCCTAGAGCGGTGATCTCCGCAATCGACGTCGCACCGGAGCGGCACACGACGACGTCCGCGACGGCGTAGGCCGACGCCATGTCGTCGATGAACTCGACACAGCGGACCAGGGGGCCGCCCGCCCTCCGAGGCACACCCGCCCAGGCGTCGGCGGTCTCCCCGTAGAGGACGCGTCCGGCCACGTGGAGGATCTGCACGCGCTCGGGCCGCCTCCACAACCCGTGACTGCTGATCGCGGCCTGGTTGAGGCTGCGAGCGCCTTGGCTTCCGCCGAACACGAGCAGCGTGCGCCGTCCCTGGTCCAGCTCGAAGCTACGTAGGATCCTGGACCGGGCCGACGCATCGTCCAGCGCCAGGATCTCCACTCGTACCGGGTTCCCCGTGACGGCCACGTGCTCGGGATGCGGGAAGTGATCGGCCGACCCCGGAAAGCTCACCGCCACCCGATCAGCCCATCGGGCGGCGAGCCTGTTCGCCAGCCCCGGGAGGGCGTTCTGCTCGTGCACGACGAGCGGCAGCCCCAGGCGACGGCTGGCACGTGCGAGCGGGAAGCTCACGTAGCCACCGAAGGTCACGGCAGCAACCGAGCTCGTGTCGGACAGCAGCCTCGAGCAGCGGTCGACCGCCCGGCGCAAGGCGAGCGGCAAGCGGAGCACCTCCAACGAGGCCCGGCGGGGCACGGGAACGGCATCGACATGATGCAGCGTGAATCCCGCTTCCGGCACCAGCCGTCCTTCGAGACGATCGGCCCTCCCGATGAACATGGGTTCGATGCTCGAATCGATCGTCATGAGGGTACGAGCCACCGCGATCGCGGGGTAGACGTGACCCCCGGTGCCCCCGGCTCCGAACATCACCCGGCGCGGTGTCGTGTGTCCTCCCGGCCCGCCCGGGTCTGCGGCCCTTCCCATCGTGGGCTCACTCACCTGGTTCGTCCTCTCTGCTCTACCCTTCGGCCCGGGGCCGCTCCTCGGGGCTCGGGGGTACCCCGCGCAACGTCACGTGCAGGAGCGCGGGCAGAGAGGTCACGGGCAATGGCAACGAGGATGCCGAGCGCGACGAGCGTCGAGAGGAGCGAGGACCCACCGACGGACACGAGCGGCAAGGTGATGCCGGTGATGGGCAGCAGGCCGATGACTGCCCCGACGTTGACGAGGGCCTGACCTACGACCCAGCCGGTGATGGCAAAGGCGGCGACTTGAGCGAACGGCTCATCTGCTCGACGGGCCACCTGTAGTCCGAGTACGCAGAGAACCACGAACAGCGCGAGCACGAACAACGCGCCGACGAGGCCGAGTTCCTCACCGATGATCGCGAAGATGAAGTCGGTTTCGGGGTTGGGGATGAAGTTCCACTTGCCGCGACTCGAGCCCAGCCCCAGCCCGAACCAGCGGCCCGACCCCAGCGCGTAGAGCGACTGCAGCAACTGGTAGCCGCTGCCCAGCGGGTCGTCCTCGGGACGAAACCACCCGGTCAGGCGCGCGAAGCGATAGGGCTCCACGACCGCGGCCACCCCGGCCAACGCGCCTCCGATCAGTCCGAGCGCCCCAAAGGTGCGCAGCGGGATCCCATCGGCCCAGAGTACGAGCGCGACGACGAGTCCCATCAGAAGCGTGGTGCCGAGGTCCGGTTCTGCCATGAGCAGCGCCGCCTCGAAGGCCAGCAACGGGAGGGCTGGGACGAGCAGGTGGGAGGGCCGGAGGTCCAGGTCGATGCCTCCCGCCCGCTTGCGCGCGTGGACGTCCGCGAGCCAGAGTACGGTAGCGAGCTTCGCCACTTCCGAAGGTTGGAAGACGAACGGCCCGAGGGCGAGCCAGCGGCTTGATCCAGCTTCGGACAAACCGACGCCGGGGACGAGCACGAGGATGAGGCCGGCGAGCCCGCCCACCAGCAGGGGCCAGGACAGCGGGCGCCAGATGCGGTAATCGAGGCTCGCGATCACGACGAAGGCCGGCACGCCGACCGTCGCCCACAACAACTGGCGGACGAAGGTCCCGAAGGGATCCCCGCCCTCGGCAGCGTCGACGAACGACGCCGAGAAGCTCAAGACGAGCCCGACAAGCACCAGTGTGAGGACGACGGCGGCGACAGCCATGGCTTCCGTGGTCCAACCGCGCCGGCGTGCAAGACTCGCAGCGACCTGACTACGCCCCCCCGGGGTGATCCCGCCGGGCTCCGGAGGCGAGCCCCGGTCCACCCCCTTCTCATTCCTGCCTCGGCCCTCCAAGATGCCGGCGAGAGGTCGGCGACGGCCAGCGTGGTCCATGCTCCTGATCACGGCCTCACCCGCCGCCGAGCCCCGGCCGGGTGGGCTGCCGCAGCGCGGGCGGCGGCCGCGAAGCGGTCGCCCCGCTCGGCGTAGTCGCGGAACTGGTCGAAGGAGGCGCAGCCCGGTGCGAGGAGGACCGTATCGCCGGGGACGGCGACACGCGCCGCCACCGCGACCGCCTCTTCGATCGATTCCGCATGGTTGACGGGCAGGTTCCGGGTCGCAGCCACCTGTGCGAGCTCGGGGGC
>JALZEO010000059.1 GCA_030862025.1 Actinomycetota bacterium
AGCTGGGGGTGTTGGGGGGCTATCTGGAGGAGGCGCTGCGGGGCGAGGGGCAGGTGGTGTTGGTGGCCGGCGAGGCCGGTATGGGCAAGTCCCGTCTGCTATTGGAGTTCCGCGCTTCGCTGGGGGAGGAGGTCGGCTGGCTGGAGGGGCACTGCATCTCTTTTGGGCGCGCGATCCCCTATCTGCCCATCATGGAGGTGGTGCGGCAGAGCTTTGGGGTCGAGGAATCTGACGACGAGGCTGCCATCGTCGGTCGGGTTGAGCAGCGCACTGTCGACTGGGACGAGCGTGCCCGCTCGTTGGTGCCCTATCTGAAGTATCTGCTGAATGTGGATCCGGGGCCGGCTGTGGTGCGGATGGATCCTCGGGAGCGGCAGGCGGGCATCTTCGACGCGCTGCGCACGCTCATACTGCTCGAAGCCCGTCAGCGTCCGCTGGTCCTGTTGGTCGAGGACCTGCACTGGGTGGACGAGAAGTCCGAGCAGGCGCTGGGTGCCCTGGTTGATGTGGTCGCCACCGCACCGGTGCTGGTGGTGGTGACCTATCGGCCGGGCTATTCGCCGTCGCTGGGTGATCGCTCCTACTTCAGCCGTCTCACGCTCAAACGCTTACCCCAAGAGGAGACGGCGGTGATGGCGGAGGCGCTGCTGGGGGCGGATGCGCTGCCCGCCGAGCTGGTGGCGCTGGTCAACGACAAGGCGGAGGGCAACCCCTTCTACACCGAGGAGGTCACGAAAGCCCTGCTCGAGTCGGGGGTGCTTCGGCGCGTCGACGGCAGCTTCGAGCTGGCCGGCCCAGTGGAGGAGTTGCGTCTGCCCGAGACGATCCAGGAGGTGATCCTCAGCCGCATCGACCGTCTGCAGCGGGCCGCCCGCGAGGCCCTGCAACTGGGTTCGGTGATCGGACGGGAGTTCACCGGACGGCTGCTGGCACGCATCTCCGACCTCGAAAGCCAGCTCGACGAGGCCCTGGCCGAGCTCAATCGCCTCGAACTGGTCTACCAGAAGGAGTACTTCCCCGAGCTGTCGTTCATGTTCAAGCACGCGCTGACCCACGACGTGGCTTACTCGACGCTGCTGCGGGAGCGCCGCCGGGCGCTGCACCGCCTGGTGGGTGCCGCCATCGAGGAGCTCTACCCCGACCGCCTCGCCGAGCAGGTCGAGACCCTCGCCCACCACTACAGCGAAGGCCAGGCCTGGGACAAGGCGCTCGACTACCTGGTGAAGGCGGGTGACAAGGCCGCAGGCGCCTTTGCGAACAAGGAGGCGCTGGACTACTACGAGCGCGCCCTGGACGTCTGCGAGCGGCTCGGCGAGCCGGCGCTGGATGTCGCCGCGGTGGTAGCTGAACGGCGGGGCCACGTGAATTTCACCATCGGCGATCTCGACGCAGCCATCGCGGACTTCGACCGCATGCGCGAGGTCGCGGTGCGCCACGACGACCGACGCCTCGAGGGACGGGCGCTCGCGCTCCGTGGCCTGGGCGAGCTTTACGGCCACGACCTCGAGGACAGCGAGGAGACGCAGCGGGCCGCGCTCGCTATCGGCGAGGAGGGCTACGACGACGTCCGCCTGCTCGCAAGTGTATTGCTCATCTTCCCGCTCATGGCCAGCAACCGTCACGCTGAGATCGAGCCCTATGCGACCCTGGTCACCGAACTCGTGGAGGTGGTCGACGAGCCTCTCGCCCGGGCATTGTGGGGCTATCTCGCGCTTCGCCCCCACTGGGCCGGCCGGTTCGCCGAGGCCCTTGCCCAGCTCGAGCGCTGGCGTCCGGCCGCGGAGGCCAGCGGAAGCGCGTCTATCACCCTCGGAAACCGCTGGGTCGAGGGTCTGGCCCTTGTGACACGCGGCGACTATGAGCGGGGGCTCGCGTTCCTGCATGAGGTCGTGGACGAGGCGCAGCGGATCGGGGAGGTCCTGGTCTGGGCCCGGGCGGTGAACAGCCTGGGATGGGCCTATGGGGAGTTGCAGGACCACGATCAGGCGCTCGAGTGGAGCCGCCGGGGGGTCGAGGCGGCGCAGCAGATCGAGGCGCCCGACTACGAGATCGAGGGCAACGCACGCATCAACCTCGGCGACGCCCTGCTGGCGCTGGGAAGGCTCGATGAGGCCGAGGAGCAGTTTGAGCAGGTGGAGCGGGTCGCCCGGGACCCCTCTCCCGCTGACCGCTTCATGCTGTGGCGGTATTCGCAGCATCTGTTCCACAGCTACGGGGAGCTGTGGCTGGCGCGGGGGGATTCTGGGAGGGCCCTGGCGTACGCGGGGGACTGCCTCGCGCTGGCCGAGGAGAGCGACAGCCGCAAGAACATCGTCAAGGGACGCCGCCTGCGAGGCGAGGCCATTATCGCCCAAGGAAAACTGGGCGAAGCGGAGCAGGAACTCCAGGCCGCCCTCGGCGCGGCTCAGCAGATCGGCAACCCGCCACAGTTGTGGCAGACCCACGCCGCCCTGGGCCGCCTGCGCACAGCGAAGGGCAAGACGGAGGACGCCCGCAACGCCTACCAGCAGGCGCTCTCCATCATCGAAGGAGTGGCAGCCGGACTCCACGACGAGGGACTCCGCGCGACGCTCCTCGACTCCCCCCAGACCCAGACCGTCCGACGTGCCCTCGAAGAGGCCCGCGTCTCGTAGGGCCCCCGCTTCCCACCGCCCGTGTTCGATCTGCCGTCCTGATTCCCTGAAGAGGCAGGACCTCATGCGGGGACTACCGGAGGCGGAGTGGTTCCTCGGGGATGGTGCGGCGTACCCGCTTACTCCAGGCGCTGAACGAAATCGACGAGGTCGGATGCGAACAGCTCAGGCTCCTCCCAGTGGAGCAGATGTCCCGCATCCTGATAGATGACGAGGCGCGCGCCCGTGATCGCCGAGGCGAGCGCTTCCTGTTCGGCTCTGCCGTAGCGTGCGTCCTGCTCACCCCAGACAATGAGGGTGGGTGCCTCGATCATCCCAAGCTGCGCCGAGAAGTCGCCCTCCAGGTTCCAACGGCTCTCGAATGCCCCCTTCCACACGTGCGCCGGGACCTTCATCCCCTCCTTCAGGACAGTGTCGAGAAACGGCTGCGGCACCGGCTTGACCAGCAGGCTCTCAGTCATCTCACGTACCAGGCGTGGGTCCACTGGGTCCTTCAGTTTCGAAACCGTCGAGTCCCAGAACTGGCGGGCAGCCGCAGTGCCGGCCATTGTCGGAGACGCTCCTACGAGAACGAGCCCCAACGTTCGCTCGGGATGGTCTATTGCGAAGCGCTGAGCGACGGCGCTCCCCATGGAGTGGCCGACTATGACGGCCGCCCGGAGATGAACTGCGTCCATGAAGGCGGCGAGGTCTTCCGCAAAGTGGTTGATGCTGTATCCGGTAGGCGGATGGCTCGCCTCCCCATGGCCCCTCTGCGTCAGAGCGAAGAACCGGATGGAAGCGGGCAGGTGAGGGAGCACACGCTCAAAGGAACGCCACGAGTCCCCGAAGCCATGCAGAAGCAGGACGGGAGAGGCCGAGGGGTCTCCTTGCTCGACGTAATCGAGGGAGACCTGATTGGGTAGTACGACGGACTTGACGTTGAATCCCACAGCAGCTTCTTCCGACCTAGATGACGCTGACACCAAACCAGGACCTGCGTATCGAGGAGGTGAAGTCGAGGCTGTTCAGCAGGGTCAGTAACCAGCCGACTCGTTGCGTCGGCTGGTCAGCCTGACTGCAAGGTGATGGTGAGCGCGACCTGGATGCGCTGCTGTCCGTCGTCCCCAAGCCGCAGGATGTAGTGGGAACGCTCGCTCGACGCCTCCCTACCTGATTGGTCGAAAGCGACCCAGCGGACGTCCACCGACGTGAGCGTTTCGCTGAGCCGCACCGTCCCCTCCAGCTGCGGCCTCGTCATTACGAGCCCCTGCGCTCGGTAAAACTCGATTGCCTGCGCGAAGAAGCCTTCGATCTCGTCCCTGCTGGAGACGGGAATGGTCCCCCCATCGGAAAGGACGAGTGCCGGGATCTCCCAACAACCCGAGATCCCGCTGAGGTCCCCGGCACTCAGGGCCTCCCCGTAGCGTTCGAGCGATCTCTTGAGCTGATCCTCGTGTGACGTCTTCACCCCTCGTACTCCCGGTTCGCAGGGACACCGGCCAGAGGCTATCCCCGGGCCTCTTGAGCATGCCCCCAAGGGGAGTTGACCACGCGGTCTGACCTGGGGAAGGTGATCCGATGAGCCGCGATGAAGTGCGGGACGGGATCTCGCTGACCAACCTCGAGCAACCGCTGTTCGACGGTGCGAATGCGACAAAGCGGGACCTGGTCAACTACCTGGACGCTGTTCGTGACCGCATCATCCCCGCGCTGCGGGACCGGCCATTGTCGGTGGTCCGCGCGCTCCGCGGCCAGGCGCCGTTCATGCAGAAGAACGTTCCCAAGTACACGCCACCGTGGGTGCAAACCGTATCGATGTGGGCGGAGTCCTCGAAGCGCGACGTGTCCTACGCGTTGTGCAATGACCGTCGCACGCTGCTGTGGTTCGCCAATCAACGGGCGGTGGAGTACCACGTGACGCTGATTCGCGCCGACCGCTGGGACCGCCCCACGCACCTCGTCCTCGACCTCGACCCGCCAGCGACCGGCGGGTTCAAACTGGCCGTACGCGCCGCGCAGCTGGTGCGACAGGCTCTGGCTGATGTCGGTCTGGTGGGTGCGGTCAAGACCAGCGGTGCGAAGGGCGTGCACGTGTTCGTTCCGGTCGCAACGCAGACCACGATCGACGAGGTGGCTGCGGCTACCCGTGCGATCGCTGCGCGTGCCGAACGATTGGATCCCGCGCTCGCTACGACCGCGTTCATACGCGAAGACCGCGGAGGGAAGGTGTTCCTCGACTCTACGCGGGCCGGCGGGGCGACGGTGGTGGCGGTGTACAGCCCCCGACTGCGGCCGGGCGTGCCGGTGTCATTTCCGCTGGCCTGGGATGACCTCGATCGGGTCGAACCGACCGACTTCACCCTCCACACCGCGCCAGAGTTGGTAGAGGAGGGCGATCCGTGGGCGGACCGGATGCCTGAGCCACAGCAGTTGAGCCCCGACCTGATCGAGGAAGGTCGGGGGCTTCCCATCGCCCGGGTGCAGGCTATGCACGAGGGCAAGCGGCGTGCGCGCGCTCGTCGCGGCTGACCATCTGGTGGGCGGCCGGCGCCGCGCAGAAGGCCGTTCGGCGCTGGTGCCTAGGGTTTAGGGCGCTTCAGCGGGTGCAGGGGCTCCCCCGGCGCTGTTTTGTCGCTCCCACCATGGCGTCGTGGCCTCCTCACCGTTCGGTACGCCCCCGCAGAGCCGCGGATCGTCGTGTGGCAGCGCGAGTTGAGGCGGCTTGGATCCAGCCAGGTTGCCCAGGCCGATCTGCAGGACCCCTGGATAGGGGTCGCAGGGCGGCATCCCGGGCCAGTTCCTCGGCTCCGTTCCGGGGGCGGGATCGGGGTTGGCGGTCCGGGCGGGGGGTCGGAAGGACTCGTTGGCGTGGCTGACCGCTTCGCCCCGCTCGAGGATGGACTCGGTGTAGCGGTTGCCCGCGTTCCACAGCAGCCAGCCGTTGATGCCGTTCTCGTAGGCGGCGCGGATCTGCTCAGTGACGTGTTTGGGCGTGTGGTTGGGGTAGCCCATCCAAGGGGCCGAGAAGTCCTCCAACCAGGGGCGGATCTGCGCGTGCAGCCCCTGGACTCGCATCTGAGCCTCCTGCATCGCGTTCCACACCGTCTCGTAGGGGTATCGGATGGGATGCGGTTTGAGCCCGTAGTTGCCGGCGTTGTAGTGCGACGGGTACACCATCAGCGAGATGAAGTCCACGTGCTCGGCGATGCGCTCGAGCACCTGGCCCGTCCCGCCCGCGTCCCAGCGAAAGTCGTAGGTCACGAGACCAAACAGGTCGGCGGAGATGTAGCCCCCGGCCTTGTGGATCTGCTCGGTGGCTCGCGCGAGGAAGTCGACAATCTCATCGCTGTGGCGCCAGGCGTCACGCGGACGGTCGGGAGGCACGCCGGGCAGCTGGATGCCCGTCGTGACCCCGTCACCTGCGTTCGGAAAGCGGATGTAGTCGTACTGGATCTCGTCGAAGCCGACCTCGAGCGCCGCCAGAGCCACGTCGATGCACCATTGGCCTGCCTCGTCCTGGTACGGGTTCAGCCATGAGAAGTTCTTGCGTGCCTTCCAGGTCTTCCCGGACTGATTCTGCACGGCCAGGTCGGGTCGAGCGTCGGCCACGCGCGTGTCCTTGAAGCACGCGATCCGTGCGATGGCCCAGCCGCCGGCGTCTTTGAGCATCTGCAGCCGGCCCTCGAGGCCCTCGTAGTTGTCCCGCCACTTGGCACCGCCGCCGGCCTCGGCCAGCGGGTGGTCGATGTTCCACAGCAACGTGCCTGACTCATCCTTGACATCCACGACGATCGCGTTCAGTTCCGTCTCCTGGACGAGACGTATGAGGTTCGACCAGTTGTCACCCCAGAACGAGGACGGGTGGCTGTACACCCCCCGAACGATGTCCGGGCTCTTGGGGAGACCGCTGGCCCCCGAAGCCTCCGCCTCCTGGTCCTCAGCACCCGGCGGCGGCAGATCATCGGCCTGCTCTGGGGGAAGTTCGCCGGAGGCGGCACTGCACCCAACGACGAGGGCAGTGAGGAGCAGGGCGGCAGCGAGGCGAAGACGCCCGTGCGCGTACGCATATGCAGAAAACGACACCGTGAGCCCCCTGCGCTTGCTGTCCCCACGCGACCCCCTCCCGCGGGGCGCGACGGCCCAGGATACGTCATCGATCGAAGCGCCCCTCGCGGCCTCGGCGCCTGACCGTCGCTCCAACCCGCCTTGGGCGAGTCTGCCTAGGCTGGTCCCTCAGCTGAGACACCCCCTCGTCCTGGAACTGCCTGCTCCATCGCCATGGGAATACGGATGGGAGGCTTGCTCCGGCCGGTAGCGCAACCAGCAGATTGACTGAGAAAGTCACTGTCCCGTGAGAGACGTGGTCTGGTCAGTCGCGCATCCCAGCATCAGCGGCGCCGAGCGCTGCCTGCTGCAGCAGACGGATGCGGGCTGGAGGCTGTCCGGTCAGGTGGTGGCAAGCTACGACAAGCGGCCGCTCGACGTCCGCTACGACGTTGAGCTCGATTCAGGATGGCTGACCCGTACCGTGCTGGTACACGCAGATCGGCTCACCAGGCCGCGAGGACTGGAACTTGTGCGAGAGTCTGACGGGCGGTGGAAGGTCGACGGCTCACGCCGGCCGGACCTGGATGGTTGCACAGACGTCGATCTGGGCATCAGCCCCTCGACCAACACGCTGCCGATCCGCCGGCTCCACCTTGACGTGGGCCAAGAGGCGAGCGTGCAGGTTGCGTGGGTGCGCTTCCCCGAGCTGCAGGTGGATCCGGGCTGGCAGCGGTACAGGCCAATCGCCACAAACCTGTGGCGCTACTCCTCGGACGGGTTCACGGCCGAGCTCGCCGTTGATGAGGATGGACTTGTCGTGACCTACGGCAACGACCTGTGGCGTATGGTGACACGGTAGGCCAGCGGCCTACGCAGTGCTGCCACTAGCCAGGCCTTCCTGGCGGGGCCGAGGTCATCATCAATCCTCCGCTCAACCACAGCAGACGTGTGTCACGCCTCCGGTCGTGCCGTCGGTGGTGCAGGGCGGTAGATGCAGATGTGCACACCGGTGGTGGTCGTCGTCGATCCGATGAGCTGGAGGGTCCGAGCTCGACCGTCATCGGGGAACAGCCGTTTCCCGCCGCCGAGAACGATCGGTTCCAGCATCAAGCGGTACTCGTCGACGAGGTCGTGGTGGATCAGGGTCTGAGCCAGGTTGGCGCTGCCCATGACCTGCACGTCTCCGCCGTCCTGTTGTCGCAGTCGCTGCACGGCGCCGACGACGTCGTCCGGAGGCAGCAGTCGCGAGTTGTTCCAGTCGAGGTCGTCCGGGGTAAGGGTCCGTGAAGCGACGTATTTGAGGACTTCGTTCATCCGATCGGCGAATGGGTCGCCGGCACGTTGGGGCCACGCCGCGGACATGATCTGCCAGGTTCGTCGTCCGAACAGCAGGGCTTCGGTGCTGGCCATGGCCTGATCGATGGCAGCGCCCATGGCTTCAGTATCGAAGAACTGCATCGACCATCCTCCGTGGGCGAAGGCGCCCTCGGTGTCCTCCTGGGGACGGCCCGGGGCCTGTACTACCCCGTCCAGACTCATGAACTCGCTGATGACGATGCGCATGTCTCGCCTCCGTTCGTGTGGCGTGCAGGCCTAGCCAGTGTTTCCCTCTCGCGGTCGCAGCCGGGTTGGTTTCGCCGGTAGACGTCTTGGCGTCCGAGAACTCATCGGTCATTGCCCTGGTCTTGATGGCGTCGAAGGAGGGTCAAAGCGATGAGTCCCGTTCACGACGTCCGTCTCACCTGGGGAGGACGCCGCGTATGACATCTCGACAGGTGCGGTGGGAGCGGGTGGGACCGGTTCGTTGGTTGATGGAGTCCGACACCGCGATCGTTGTCGTCGATGGCCGCCTGGACCCATCCGATGCGCCCTCGGTGTGTGGCGCGTTGCAGGCAGGGCTATCAGGACCCAATGTGGGATCCGTGATCTGTCGTGGTCGGGGTCTGGTCGAGCCGGATCTTGCAACCGTCGATCTGCTGGCGCGCCTGCGCCTGGCCGCGCACCGGTCGGGCTGCGTGATGCGGGTCGAGAGCCCCTCGCTCCGGCTCCGGGAGTTGCTCGTCCTAGCCGGTCTGGAAGACCTCCTTACCCCGAGTGGGTCAGGGGTCGAGGCGTGGCGGCAGGCCGAACAGCGGGAACAGCCGTTCGGTGTCGAGGAAGGCGTTGAGCCCGACGATCGCTCCGCCTGAAATCTCGATGACCTGGAGCGCCCATGGCTTGTGGCCGCCGTGGGGCGCTGGCCGGTACTGACCGAACGCGGGCGACCCGTTTGCGATCGTCGGGACCAGCCGGGAGCCTCGGCAGCCGATGCCGGTCCCCAGGTACCAGCCACGGATATCGTCGTGGCCCCGCAACCACAGACCATACGGCGGCATCGACTGCACGACCTCCTCGTGCAACAGCGATGTGAGGGCTTCCAAGTCGTAGCGCTCGAACGCGTCGACGTAGCGTGCGAGCAGCGCCTGCTGGTCCTCGTCAAGGGGACGGAAGGCGTCCGTGTCGGCGACCTCGAGCGATGCCAGGCTGGCGCGGGCACGTTGCAGGGCGCTGTTCACCGACGCGACCGTGGACTCCAATAACGCAGCGACCTCCGTAGCCTGCCAGCGCAGGACCTCCCGGAGGATCAGCACCGCACGTTGGCGGGCCGGGAGGTGTTGCAGTGCGGCGACGAAGGCGAGCCGGACGCTGTCACGCTCGGCCGCGATCTCGGCAGGATCCGCGGTCGTGGATACGACGCGGGCGTCGGGGACCGGCTCGATCCAGGCCGTCTCAGGTAGCGGAGCTGGCAAGGCAGCGGATGCTGGCGACGCCGGTCCGAGGTCCATGGGC
>JALZEO010000067.1 GCA_030862025.1 Actinomycetota bacterium
GGCGTAGGCCGCGATATGAGGGATGTACTCGCGGTTCAGGGACGCTTCGGTGAGGTCTGGCCGCGAGAAGAGATGTCGAGGACGGCCGGCGGGAGTCGTGAAGTGGTCGGGGCCGCTGGCGTTCCAGCGCTTGCGCCGGAAGCAGCCTTCGGGACAGTCCTCGAAAACCATGATCCCCCGTCGTAGTGCCTCGACGAACCAGTGACTCTCATCGCCCGCGAGAGGCTCACGAAGTCGCACGCCCGAGGCTCGGGGCGCCAAGATGCTCAGCAGCCGAACGGCCGAAGCGACCTCCTGCTCCCGCCTCACTGCTTGTCTCTGTAGTCCGCCTCGGAGGTCGCGGAGGCCCCCCCGTCGTTGACGAGGGCGCTGCTGCAGCCAGGGGGAGGGTCACCGCGTTCCCCCGCCCGCGAGAGGTCCTTTGCGCGGCTGGTTGGACAGGAGATCATGCTCGTCCCTTCTACAAGGCGACCCACGCAACAGGCGGCTGCGCGCTTGCGTGCGGCGCCGCGGAGGGGTGGCTGAGGCCGGTGTCGCACGCGCAGCTCCGTGGGAGTATCGCCCTATATGCCTGCTTTTCCATTCTCGCTCCTTTCGTGACTGAAGGAACAGTGGGACATGGGACTGAGCGTCAGTATGGCCAGCACCGTGGCACGTCTCTTGGAGCGCCGGTGGCAAGCGGAAGGCTTGATGCGCAGGCATCGGCAGGCACCGCGCAGGGCGTTGACGGTCTGTCGAGGCCGAGCGCTGGTCTCGTCGCGTTCGCTCTGCTCCTGGCAGTCACCGGGGGTGTGGGCTGTACGGCTGGCACTGCCCTCTCACCGCCGCAAGGCGCGGCATCGACTGCTCCGCCGACCCATTCCTCCCAGCCAGAGGCCACTCCGACCGCCCGCGACGCGCCCCCAGCTACGGCTCTGCCCGCCCTGCCCGCCGGGCTCGACACGACGGTGACGCGCGTCGTCGACGGCGACACACTCTACCTCGCCGACCTCCCGGAACGTCTCCGGCTTATCGGCATCGACACTCCCGAGACCAGGCATCCCAAGAAGGGGGTCGAGTGCTTCGGACACGAAGCGAGCAGGCACCTGGCCGAACTGGTACCGCCTGGTGCGAGGGTGCGGCTCGAGTTCGACGTCGACCGCGACGACCGCTACGGCCGGCCGCTCGCCTACGTGTCGCGCGCGGACGACCCCCTGCACGTCAACCTCGCCATGGTCCGCGATGGCTACGCGCAGGCCTACACCGTTCCCCCCAACGTCCGCTACAGCGACCAGTTCGTGGCCGCGCAGCGCGGAGCGCGTGAGGCGGGGCGCGGCCTATGGGGGACCTGCGAGTAACCTTTTCGCGCTTGAGTAGTCCCGGAGGGTCAGGGGCCGGGCAATTCGACGCCGTTGTCTCCTCCACAGGTCAGCGTGTGCCGCTCGAAATTCGCGTCAGGCTGAATAGCCCCGGGCGTACGGAGGTCGGTGTTGCCGCCCGTCCCGCTGCGCCCCGTCGACCCATCATCGACGCAGCGATCCGAGGGGGCGTCGGATAGGCACACACACATCGCGCATGATCGCGGGGCGCTACGAGCTGACGGAGCGTCTCGGTCGCGGCGGTTCGGGCACCGTCTGGAGGGGGCACGACACCGTGCTGAACCGTGACGTCGCCGTGAAGCAGATCGAAGTTCCCGCCGGATTGTCCGACGACGAACGCAGGGAATTGCGAGAACGGTCCCTGCGCGAAGCGCGCACTGCCGCACGGCTGCGCCACCGCTCCGCAACGACCGTCTACGACGTCGCGGAAGAGGAAGGCGTCCCCTTCATCATCATGGAGTACGTCGACGCGCCGAGCCTTTCCGACGTTGTCAATGAGAGGGGACCGCTCGATGAGGCACGCGCCGCCGCGATCGGCCTCGATCTGATAGCGGCCCTGAGGGCCGCTCACCACCAGGGGATCCTCCACCGCGACGTGAAGCCGAGCAACGTGATGGTTCCCGACGAGGGTCCGGCGGTGCTCACCGACTTCGGGATCGCCACCTTCACCGACGACCCGCGGATCACCCGGACCGGGACGGTGATGGGCTCCCCCGCCTACATGGCACCGGAGCAAGCGAGGGACGAGAGGCTGGGCCCCGCGACGGATCTGTGGGGTGTCGGCGCGACGCTGTACTTCGCGGTGGAGGGAGCGCCGCCGTTCGGGGAGGCCAGCACCGCCTCTACCCTCCAGGCCGTCGTCAACTTCCCGCCTCGCCCTTTCCTAAGGGCCGACCATCTCGTCCCGGTGATCTGGGCGCTGCTGGAGAAGGCGCCGAAGGACCGGCCTTCGTTCGACGAGGTCCGCGACATGCTGATCGTCGTGCGCGACGGGACCGAGCCGGAAGGCCAGGAGACCCCGGCGAGCGGCGCTCGATCCGGCGGCGTTCCGCTTGTCTTGGACGGCGCCCCCCGCACCCACGCGACGCAGGTGCTGGAGCCCGTCGAAGGCGACGACCAGGCGGAGCCTCCTGCGCAGACGGGCCCACAGGAGATGGAGCCAGTCGGACGGGTCGGCCACGCCGAGGCTCCCGCGGGTACGGGCCCACAGGAACAGGCACCGTCAACGGCAGCGGCGGCTCCCGCGAAGCCGGCACAGGAGCGGCCACGGCCAGCGGCAGTTCCCGCGGAGCCGGGCCCACCACCCCAGCCCTCGGCAGCGGCAGTCCCCGCGGAGCCGGGCACCGAGCCGCGGACGGGCACGGTCACGCGCTCGGACGGGGGCCGGAGGAAGGCGGCTGTGGCGGTCGTCGCGGTGCTCGCGTCCATCCTCGGGTTGCTCGCGACCGTCTGGCTGGCAAGCGACGTGGGCGGCCAGCGGGACGACGTCGCGATGGAGGAGCAGGTGGAGCAGACCACGGGCGAGGCACCGGGGCCCGGCAGTGGTGCCGAGCGGCAGGAGACGGACAGGCGAGGGTCGAACGAGGGCCGGTCGGGGGAAGAGGATCAGGCGCAGGACCAGCCCCGTAGGAACCGGGACGAGCAGGAGACCGCTGGCCTGCCCGAAGGCTGGGTGCGCTACGACCCGCAGGGCGAGCCGTACGCGATCGCTCACCCTGCCGGCTGGAGGATCCGCCGGCACGGGGACAACCGTACCGATATCGTCGACCCCCAAACCGGCGACTACGTCCGCATCGACTGGTCGAATCAAGCGAAGGACGACCCGTACGAGGACCGTCGCGTGTATTCCCGACAGTTCGCCTCCACCAAGGGGGACTACGAGGAGATCCGTCTCGAACGGACGACCTTCCGCGGTCACACCGCCGCCATTTGGGAGTTCGCCTACACCGACCGGGGGGCGAGGCTCCGCGCCGCGCAGCTGAACCTCAGGACGGGCAGGTACGGCCATTCGATGCTCTTCCAGACCAGCGCGAACCGGTGGGATGAACGCGTGCACCTCTTCACGCAACTGCAGGAGCACTACGAGCCCGGGTGATTCTCAGCGTCGCCTCGACGGACTTCACGAGTAGTTCGCCTTCGGGCGGTCGGAGGCGGCCGCCGTGCCAGGCCCGGTGTCCCAGGCACCTGCGAGCCTTCTACGATCCTTGACGGAAGGATTGCGCATGCCCGAAAGATGTGACTGGGCGACGAGCAACTCCCTCTATCTCGCCTACCACGACGAGGAGTGGGGGGTGCCCTCGCACGACGACCGACACTTGTTCGAGATGCTGTGCCTGGAAGGCGCCCAGGCGGGGCTTGCCTGGACCACGATTCTCAACAAGCGGGAGGGTTACCGCAGTGCCTTCGCCAACTTCGAACCCGCCGAGGTGGCCCGGTTCGACGACGCCGCCGTCGACCGTCTGCTCGACGATCCCGGGATCGTGCGCAACCGGATGAAGATCGAATCCGCCATCGCCAACGCCCGCGCGACCCTGCTCGTCCAGGAGGAGTTCGGAAACCTGGACGCCTACCTGTGGAGCTTCGTGGACCCCTCTCCGAAGCAGAACCAGTGGCGTTCCATACATGAGATCCCGGCCCAGACCGCCGAGTCGGTCGCGATGAGCAAGGAGCTGAAACGCCGCGGCTTCCGCTTCGTCGGGCCGACCATCTGTTACGCCTTCATGCAGGCCGTGGGGCTCGTCAATGACCACGTGACGTCCTGTTTCCGCTACGAGGAGCTCGTGTCGTCGTAGCACAGCTACCTGCGCCGCGACTGCGCCCGGCCGTGAGCGCGTGGGGGCGGCCTTTGGTGGGCTTGGCAGTACTTCCCCTGACGGCATAACCGAGCACCGATCCAGTTAGAGCGCGTCGATCAGGGCTCTGTCCTCAGTCTCCCCCGGGCGTTCGTCTGGAAGGAGCGGGGAGGCTCTCATGCGACGGATCCTCGCATCGCAAACCAGACGCTCGGCGGCGAGCACCTCGAACCGCGGAACCGCCGTCTTCTGCGGGAAGGGCCGTGCCGGTTCAACCTGCTCGTGCCCGCCGGTCCCCCACCCAATCGAGCCTGGACCGAGGGAGAGGCGCTGGCGCTGGCCCGCGAGCGGCTGACCGAGGCACTGGACCGGTTCGGGGCGCTCGGCGCTGACGTCGAAGGAGAGCTCGGTCACCCTGGTGACGAGAGCCCCATCCCGGTGATCCGTGAGGTGCTCCAAGGCCAGCCGAGCTTCGACCTCATCCTGCTCTCGACCCTGCCGCCGGGCATCTCACGCTAGCTTGGCATGGACCTACCACACCGCGTCGCCCGCCTCACCACGACACGCCAGGGAGCACCTGAAACCCGCCCGCGAACCCTCCGTCGACATGGCATGTACGCACCAGTACCCTCCGCCGACCACAGCAAGGAGGCCGGATGGGCGAGACGAAGCGCGCACTGATCGTCGGAGCACACCCTGACGACATCGAGTTCGGCGCAGCGGGAACCATCGCGCTCTGGACCGACGAGGGTTGGGACGTCCGCTACGTCATCGCTACGCGCGGCGAACGCGGCGTGCAGGACGCCCGCGCCGACCTCGCTGCGGTCGGACGCCTGCGTGAAGAGGAGAGCCGCAAAGCCGCCGCCATCTGTGGTGTCACCATCGTCACCTTCCTGGCTTACTCCGACGCACAGGTGGCCTACGGCCCGGCCCTGCTACGCGACCTCGCCCGGCAATTCCGCCTCCACCGACCGCACCGGCTCGTCTCGCTGGACCCCGATGTGGTGGTCAGCAAGCGCTGGCTCAACCATCCCGACCACCGCGCTGTCGCCGCGGCGACGCTCGACACGGTACTGACCGGGGGAACCACCGGCGCGATCTTCCCGGAGCTTGAAATCGACGAAGGCCTCCCTCCCTGGAGGGGCCTCCAAGACATCTGGATCATGAGCGCGGGGGAGAGTGAGACAGCCGTCGATGTGGCGACAAGTATCGAGCGCAAGATCGCCGCGCTCGAGGCGCACCCCAGTCAGATCGGCGAATGGGACGTCGCCTCAGACATAAGGAAGTGGCACTCGGAGACTGGGACCGCACACGGCCTTGCCTACGCCGAGACGTTCCGCGTGATCAGCCTGACCGGCTCATAGCGTTTCCAGGCCCACGCCGCTCAGCGCACCTGCTAGCGCCAGGCCACCGAGACCACGTCCACCGGCTGCTCGAAACCCTTCAGCCGCTCCGCGCGAGGCTCGGACAGCTGGAACGCCGTCCCAACGCCCTCGAGCGTCTCGTTGCTGACCAGGATCACTCCTGCGCCCGCCGCCGCGGCGATACGGGCAGCGGCGTGTACGCCCTCCCCGCCGTAGTCCCGGAAGTCCCCGTCCCTGTGGAAGGCCCCTCCGGTATGGACGCCGATCCTCACGTCGGGGGCCACGACCTCCGCGCCGAGGGCACGCTGGATCGCGACCGCCGCCTCGACCGCGGCCTTGGGGTTGCCGAAGGACGCGAAGAAGCCGTCACCGGTCTGCTTGATCACCTCGCCACCGCTGTCGACGATCCGTTCGCGCAGCAGCTCGTCGTGGCGGGCCAACAGCCTCCTCCACTTGTCGCCGCCGAGCGTGTCGAGCAGCTTCGTCGAGTCCACGATATCGGTGAACAAGAAGGTCCGGCGCGTCTCGAGCCTGCCGAGCAGCTCCTTCACACGCTCCTCGTCGAGCTTCGCGCCCAGCCGCTCGAAGGTCGCCAGCGCCGTCTCGAACTCGCTCGTGGCGCCGTGCTCGTCGCCCTTGCGCCGGTAGGCGATCCCGAGCAGCATCCGCGCCTGCGCGGTCTCGTACGGGGCGCCTACCTGCTGCCACCCCTCCCGGGCCCGCCGCATGCACCGGATCGCC
>JALZEO010000087.1 GCA_030862025.1 Actinomycetota bacterium
CCCCCCCCGGATCCGAGTCCGTCGAGTCCTCGCCGGCCTCGGCGATCTCGTCCCAGGTAGGCCCCTCATAACCTGGCAGCTCGGGATCGAGACCCTCCACCCCGGGTACGGCGGGGATCGTCACGACCCGTGGCGGGTCGAAGTCCTCGAGCTCGACCTTGTGCGGCCCTTCCGGATTCGAGCAGGTGGCAACGGGAAGTTTGCGGTTCCGTGGTGGCGGCTTCAGGGGCACCCCGCACGTCGGGCAAGGCTCGCGCAGCGGCACACTCCAGATCGCGAAGTCGCATTCGGGGTATCGGCTGCAGCCGACGAAAGGTTTGCCGTAGCGGCTCTTGCGCAGGTCGAGCCGGCCTTCACCGCACTTCGGACAGGTGAAGCGCGTGCGGGCGGCGACGTTCACGATGCCCTTGCAGGCCGGGTAGTCGATGCAGCCGTAGAACTCCCCGAAGCGGCCGGTGCGGGAGATCATCGGCTTGCCGCACTGCGGGCAACGGATCCGCTCGTCCGGCTCGGGGTCCGGCTCGGGTTCGCTCACCCGCCCGTGCTCGTCCAAGCGCAGGGTCCCCTCGCATTCGGGCCAGCGGCTGCAGGACGCGAACCACTGCTTCGACTTGCCGGAGAAAACCTTCTCCATGGGGGCACCGCACTCGGGACAGTCCGCCGCAGGTACCAGCGGGAGACGCGGCCGCTCAGGCTTGCGTTCGCGTACCCACTCGTCGACCTCCTCGAGGAAGTCCCGGACCATGCCGCACCAGCTTTCGCGGCCATCCGCGACCTCGTCGAGTTCGTCCTCCATCCGCGCCGTGAACCCAACGTCGACGACCTCGCCGAAGTGGGCTTTGAGGAACGCCGTCGTGACTTCGCCTAAGGGAGTGGGTGCGAATCTGCGGCTCTCGATCTGAACGTAGTTGCGGGCCGCGATGGTCGAGATGATCTGGGCGTACGTCGACGGACGTCCGATCCCCTCCGCCTCGAGTGTCTTGACCAGCGTCGCCTCGGTGTACCTGGGCGGGGGCTGCGTGACATGCTGGTTGGCCGCGAGCTCCTCGAGACGCAGCCACTGCCCCTCCTCGAGATCGGGCAAACGCCCAGGCCCCCCGCCCCCGGTCTCCTCCTCGTCGTCCCGGCCTTCCTCATAGACGGCAATGAAGCCATCGAAGCGGAGCACCTGACCCGTTGCCCGGAAGGCAAGCTCGGTGCCGTCCGCCTCCAAGGCGACGAGATCGGCTGACAGTCGGTCGAAGACCGCGGCGGGCATCTGGGTCGCGACAGTACGCCGCCAGATGAGCTCGTAGAGGCGCTGCTGGTCGTGGTCGAGGAAGCGCCGCACGAGCTGTGGCTCACGGGCGCCTGACGTCGGGCGGATGGCCTCGTGCGCCTCCTGTGCCCGCTTCTTGCGTGTCTGGTAGCGGCGCGGTTCATCGAGCGCGTAACGCTCCCCGTAACGCTCGCGCACGAGCGCGTTGAGCTCCCGGAGCGCCACTTCCGAGAGGTTGACCGAGTCTGTCCGCATGTACGTGATGAGGCCGACCTGGCCTTCGCTGCCGAGCGGGATGCCCTCGTAGAGCTGCTGGGATACCGCCATGGTCTTCTTCGTGGAGAACCCGAGCTTGCGGGCCGCCTCCTGCTGCAGAGTCGAGGTGGTGAAGGGCGGAGGGGGGTTGCGACGCTGCTCGCTGCGCCGGACCTCGCGCACCTCGTAACGTGCTGCGGCCACCGCTCTGGCCCTCAACGCCTCGGCGTCTTCGACATTGTCGATCAGCAGGTAGTCGGACTCCTCCACCCGGTCGCTTTCCGCGGCGCGCTCGAGATCACGGGGGGTGGCCAGGCGGCGGTCGCCGACGCGGTGGAGGCTCGCTTCGACGGGCGGACGTTGCTGATCGCTCTCGAGGCCGAAGATCCCCTCGAAGCTCCAGTACTCCTGGGGGACGAAGGCGCGGATCTCGTTCTCCCGGTCGACCACGAGCCGCAACGCCACCGACTGCACGCGGCCCGCCGAGATGCCGGCCGACACCGTGCGCCACAGCACGGGAGACAGTCGGTAGCCGACTATGCGATCCACCGCACGACGGGCCTGCTGGGCGTTGACGAGGTGGAGGTCGACGGGCCGGGGCTGAGCGAAGGCTGCCCGGATGGCATCCTCGGTGATCTCGTCGAAGGTCACGCGGTTGGCTTCGTCGAGCGACAGGTCGAGTACCTCGGCGACGTGCCAGGCGATCGCCTCACCTTCGCGGTCGAGGTCGAGTGCGAGCCAGACCCGCTCGGCGTTGCGTGCTTCTCGCTTGAGGTTCGTCACGTGCTTGTGGGACGCCTTCGGGATCTCGTAGTCGAGGGTGCAACCGGAGGCCTCGGCCTGTACGGCGAAGTCAGACTTCGGCAGGTCGCGGATGTGTCCGTACGACGCCACAACCCGGTACCCAGCCCCCAGGTAGCGTTCGATGGTCTTTGCCTTGGTCGGTGACTCGACCACGACGAGCTGACCACCCCGAGCTGGGGCTTGTTTCGTTCCGGCCGCACGCTTGCCTCTGGCGGGTTTTCCGCTGCGCTTCTTGACACCCGCACCCTGGTGTTCGTTCACGTTTCTACTGTCGCCTCGAGTGAGTGAGCTGGGTCGGCACCGTGGAGGACAGACGGGCACCTGTCAACTTCCCCGCGTGTCTGTGGTCGTCGTCGGCACCAGACTGCCGCACCCCGACCTCCATCGTGGCATACGAAACAAGCTACGGCCTCGCCTATTCCCAGGGCAGGCTACGCTGTCCGGCTGCGATGTCCGATCCGTCCTCCGGTTCCGGTGATGTCTCCCGCCCGCCCCCCTTCGCCCGTCGTGGCCGCCTGCTGTTCGAGGAGTTCACCGGCGAGCTCAGTCTCGAAGCCGTCCGAGGCCGTGTCGCGCTGCTCGCCGACTACCAGCGACGCGTACATCGCTGGTTCACGCTGTCCGCTGCCATGGGGCTCGTGGTCGGCGTGGGGGTGGGAGCGCTCCACGTGCTCATCGAGGACCTGCTGCTGGAACGGTTCGTCCTCCACAGCCCGTGGCCGCTCGTCCTGGTCCTGCCCACGGTCGGGCTGTTCCTCGCCCGGCAGGCCCTGCGTGCCGTGCCGGGCGTTCGCAACGCTGAAACGACCGAGCGTTACATCGCGGCGTTCCACCGGCCGCGCGAACGGCTGCGCCTGCGGGACGTCTGGGGCCGGCTGCTCGCCGCTATCGTGACGATCGGATCAGGTGGCAGCCTCGGGCTCGAAGGCCCTTCGGTGCTCGCTGGCGCCTCCACCGGCGCCCACCTCCAGTCGCGCTTCCCGCGCCTCTTCGCCGGCGAGGACACCCGGTTGCTCATGGTCGCCGGAGCTGCCGCGGGGGTCTCGGCGATCTTCCGGGCCCCGGTGACCGGAGTCGTG
>JALZEO010000101.1 GCA_030862025.1 Actinomycetota bacterium
GCCCTCGCTGGCGAACCCGTCGGGACGTGGATCGTCGCCCAGCCGCGGCGGCTGGAGGCGCGGCGGCTGTGGATCGGGTTCGCGCTCAACTCGCACGGACGGGTCCACGTCGACAGAGGCGCGGTGCGGGCGCTCGTTGAGGGTGGCACGTCGCTCCTGGCGGTCGGGGTGAAGGGGGTTGAGGGGGGGTTCTCCGCTGGCGATGCCGTGGAGGTCGTGGCGCCGGACGGCACGATCGTTGCCCGTGGCCTCATCAACTACGACGCGGTGGAGCTCGAACGAATCGCGGGTAGGAGCACGGCTGAAGCGGCGGAGGTGTACGGCTCCGGCTACGCGCGCGAAGTCATCCACCGCGACAACCTTGTCGTCTTCGCATCCGTAACCCAGTGAGCATCGTGGGGCCTGCCGTCACGGGCTCGGTAGGCTGCCACGAGAAGGCACGTCGAGGAGGGCACGATGCGCACTGTGCGGGAGACGTGCGAGGCCGCGAAGGCAGCGAGCCGCGTCCTTGCCACCCAGTCCACCGCGGTCAAGAACGCCGTCTTGAACCTCATCGCCGACGCACTTGAAGCTCAGATCCCGGCGATCCTGAGGGCCAACACGGCGGACGTGGCGGCGGGGCGTCAGACGGGATTGAACGAGGCCCTGATCGACCGAATGACGCTCGACCCCCAGCGTGTACGGGGCATGGCCAACGCGCTCCGTCAGCTCGTGGAGTTGCGCGACCCAGTCGGTGAGGTCGTTGCCGGCTGGACGCTGCCCAACGGACTCGAGGTTCGCAAGCTGCGCGTACCGCTCGGAGTGGTCGCGATGGTGTACGAGGCCCGGCCGAACGTCACCGTCGACGCTGCTGGCCTCTGCCTGAAGTCAGGGAACGCCTGTGTTCTGCGCGGCTCGTCGAGTGTTTTCGAAAGCAACTCGGTGCTTACCACCATCATCCGAGAGCAACTCAGCATCCGGGGGCTTCCTACGGACGCCGTGTGCCTCGTCGAGGACACCTCGCGCGAGAGCGTGCGGGAGCTCATGGAGGCACGCGGACTCGTCGACCTGCTCCTCCCACGGGGTGGGGCTGAGCTCATCCAGCGGGTGGTGCGCGGGGCTCAGGTACCGGTGGTCGAGACCGGGGTCGGCAACTGCCACGTCTACGTCGACGCCGCCGCCGATCTCGGAAAGGCGGTCGACATCATCGTAAACGCGAAGGCGCAGCGCCCTTCGGTCTGCAACGCCGCCGAGACACTGCTTGTGCATGAGGCGGTGGCCGAGGAATTCCTGCCGAAAGTCGCCGCCGAGCTTCAGGCGGCCGGTGTGGAGCTCGTCGGCGACGAGCGAGCCCGACAGATCGTCGACATGGGCGTGGCCAGCGTCGAAGACTTCGCCGCCGAGTACCTCGACCTGAAACTCGCGATCGGAGTGGTCCCCGACCTGGACGCAGCGTTGTCCCACATCGCCCGCTACGGAACGCTCCACACGGAAGCGGTGGTGACCGAGGACCGAGCAGCCGCACGCCGCTTCCAACACGAGGTGGACGCCGCTGTGGTCATGGTGAACGCCTCCACGCGCTTCACTGACGGGGAACAGTTCGGCTACGGCGCGGAGCTGGGCATCTCGACCCAGAAAACCCACGCCCGCGGACCCATGGCATTGCCGGAGCTGACGTCCGTGAAGTACCTGGTCGAAGGCGAGGGGCACATCCGTCGCTGACAGGCTGCGGGAGAGCAGACTAGAGCTCGACCGCGGAACAGGTCCCCAGTCGGGGGAAGCGGGCCGTTAGGCTCACCACCATGGGGCTCACAGGCGGTTCACGCAACCGTTCGAAAATAGGCCTGCTCGGCGGCACCTTCGACCCACCCCACCTCGGTCATCTCGTGGTCGCAGAGATCGCCCGCGTGACGCTCGAACTTGCTGAGGTGCAGTTCGTCGTCGCGGGGCAACCGTGGATGCGGGAGGACTTCTCGAAAGCCGAGCACCGCCTGAGCATGGTGCAGTTGGCGGCGGAGGGCAACTCAGCCTTCCGCGTCAATCGTTCCGAGGTTGACCGAGAAGGCCCGACCTACACCGCCGACACCTTGGAGCAGCTCACAGCCGAGATGCCGGGCGTGGCCCTCTACTTCCTCGTGGGTGCTGACGCTGCCGCGAAGATGGAGGATTGGCGCGGCGTGGAGAAGGCGCTCGAGCTCGCCACCTTCGTCGCAGTGACCCGACCCGGCTATGACG
>JALZEO010000105.1 GCA_030862025.1 Actinomycetota bacterium
GCTCACTGCGCTGGGGGGGTGCCGACGGGCAGATCATCGCCTTCTTCGTGATCGTCATCGCTGCCGCCGAGGTCGTCGTCGGTCTGGCCATCCTCGTGAACATCTTCTGGCGCCGCGGCACACTCGACGTCGACGTCGCCCGTCTCCTACGGGGCTAGGTGATGGAGACCACGCTGCCGTCCGTCGTATTGTCCATACCTCTGGCGATTGCCGAAGCCATCGGCGCCCATCCGCACGAGGCCGAGGCGGTCGCGAGCTTCGCCTGGCTCCTCCCGGTGCTGCCCCTCGTCGGTTTCACCCTCCTCATCTTCTTCGGAGGACGACTTCGACGGCTTTTCGGCGGGAGTGTGACGGGGTGGGTAGGGACCGGGATGGTGACGGCTTCGTTCGCGCTCGCTCTCGCCATCCTGCTGCAACTGCTCTCGATACACGAGGAGGAGGCGCGGTCGATGATCGTGCCCCTCTACACGTGGATCGACGTGGGCGGCCTGCACCTGACCACCGACCTGCTCATCGACCCGCTGAGCATGACCATGGTCCTCGTCGTCACAGGGGTGGGGGCGGTCATCCACGTCTACTCCATCGGCTACATGCACGGCGACGAGCGTCAACCCCGCTTCTTCGCCTACATGAACCTTTTCATCTTCTCCATGCTCGTCCTCGTGCTCGCCGCCGACCTCGTGGTGCTGTTCGTCGGGTGGGAACTGGTCGGCCTATGCAGCTACCTGCTCATCGGCTTCTGGTTCACGGACCGGAGCAACGCGGTCGCGGCCAAAAAGGCTCTGATCGTCAACCGGGTCGGTGACGTCTCCTTCGCCATCGGGTTGTTCGTCATTTTCGCGGCGTTCGGCACGCTCGCCTTCCCCGAGATCGCCTCCGCTGCTGACGATGTCCTGAAAGGGCGGGAGGGCCTCGCCGTCGCCATCGGGTTGCTCCTGCTGGGAGGGGCGGTCGGCAAGTCAGCGCAGATTCCCCTCTTCGTCTGGCTACCTGACGCCATGGCCGGTCCCACGCCGGTCTCGGCGCTCATCCATGCCGCGACCATGGTGACGGCCGGGGTCTACATGGTCGCGCGTCTCTCCCCGATCTACGTGCAGGCCCCGTTCGCCCTCGACATCGTCGCCTGGGTCGGTGTCCTCACCGCGTTGCTGGCAGCTGTCATCGCGATCCAGCAAGATGACATCAAACGGGTGCTCGCATACTCAACGATCAGCCAGCTCGGCTATATGTTCGTGGGAGTGGGGGTAGGCGCCTTCGGGTCCGGCATCTTCCATCTCGTCACTCACGCCTTCTTCAAGGCCCTGCTGTTCCTCGTGGCCGGCTCGGTGATGCACGCGATGGCAGAACGCGGGGACATGTGGCGCATGGGGGGGTTGCGCACGGCCATGCCCATCACGTTCGGCACGGGCGTCGTGGCGACGCTCGCGATCTCCGGCATCGTTCCCTTCGCAGGCTTCTTCTCCAAGGACCACATACTCAGTGCCGCCTATCACCACCACAAATACGGCATCTGGGCCATCGCCCTCCTGACTGCAGGGATCACCGGCTTCTACATGGGTCGCTGGCTCGTCGTGCCGTTCTTCGGTCGACGGCGTTATGACCCCTCCGAGGTCGAGCCGCACGAGTCGCCCCCGACCATGACCTTCTCGATGCTCGTGCTCGCGTTCGGGTCGGTGATAGCGGGGTTTCTCAACCCGTCACCCAGCGGCCCCTTCGAGCACTGGCTGGAGAAGTCGTTCGCTCACCTGCCTCCCCCCGAGCCGAGCGGAGGGCTTCCCGAGCCCGTTCTCATCGGGCTGTCTCTGCTCGTCAGCATCGTCGGCCTCGCACTGGCCGGCGTCGTCTACGCTCGCGATCCCGAGCGCGACCCGGTCATCGAGCTTGGTCCGGTCGCGCGCCTCATGCGGCGCGACTTCCTGGTCGACGATCTCTACGAACTGGTGTTCGTCCGGCTCGGAGCTGCGTGGTCTCGTGCCCTGGCCTGGTTTGACGACAAGGTCGTCGACGGTGCCGTGAACGGGCTCGGACGTCTGACTGCCACAGCGTCGGTCGCCGTGAAACGGGCCCAGGTCGGCCTCGTGCGTGCCTACGTCGCCGGTCTCTTCCTCGGGACCGTCGCGCTCGTTGCTGCATTCCTCGTGCAGGTCAGCTGACAGGAGTCGTGGTGGCGCCGCTCCCCGTACTGCTCGCGCAAGGCATGCCACCCCCGCCGGTCGAGTTCTCGACGATCGCGCCCGAGCTGCTGCTCGTGACCGCGGCGCTCCTGCTGCTGCTGATCGGGGTCGGTGGCTCCGCCCGAAGTCTCGTGGGGTTGGTCACCGGACTGGCCACGGCCGGGGCCGGGGTCGGGCTCGTGCTGCGCGACGTCACAACCCCCGGTGTGATAGTCGTCGCCTTCGGCGTGGCGGTGGTGGCTCTCGGGCTCGGGCTGGCTGCCCGTCCCTCGCTTATGCAGACCTGGCTGGCCGAACTCGCGCTCGTCGCGGCCCTGGGGCTCACCGTGTGGCAGTGGGTCGCCATCTACGACCCCTCAGGACCGCGGTCCGCGCTGTCGGGAGCTATCGCCCTCGACGGCGTCTCCCTCTACACCCGCGTCACGGTGCTCGTGAGCGCTCTGCTCGTCCTGCCCATCGGCCACGCGTACCTCCACGATCGGGGCATCTACCGGCTCGAGTTCGAACCGCTGATCCTGCTGTCCGTCATCGGCATGACTGTGCTCGGTGCGGCCGGTGACCTGCTCATAGTCGTCATCGCCATCGAGTTGCTGTCGTTGCCGCTCTACGTCCTCGCCGGGCTCGCCCGCCGCGATCGTCGCTCGCAGGAAGCCGCCATCAAGTACTTCCTCATGGGCGCCATCGCTTCCGCGGTATTGCTGTACGGAATCGCCGTGCTCTACGTGGCCACCGGCACCATCGATCTCAGCTTCCTCGCTGAAGGCGTCGCGCTCATCACGGCGCCGTCGGGGGTCGTGCTGCTCGGAATCGCATTGGTCACGGTGGGACTCGGGTTCAAGTCCGCGGCCGTTCCCTTCCACTTCTGGGTGCCGGACGTCTATCAAGGCTCACCGACGAACGTCACCGCCTTCATGACCGCCGCTACACGGGCAGCTGCGTTCGCAGTCCTGCTGCGCGTTTACCTGCTGGCGTTCGGCCGCCTCGATCACGCCTGGGTGCCGGTCCTAGCCGTGATCGCCGCCGCCACCATGATGCTCGGCGCCGTTGCGGCCGTGCTCCAGCGCGACCTCAAGCGGCTGCTCGCCTATTCATCCATCGCCCACGTCGGGTACGGCCTCATCGGCGTGGTGAGCGCCTCGCCTGCCGGTTTGTCATCGACCCTGTGGTACTCGCTCACCTACTCGGTGTCCGCCATCGGTGCCTTCGGCTGCGTGATCGCTATCGAGCGGCGACGCCGCGGCGAGGTGGCGCTCGTCGACCTGCGGGGCCTCGGCCGACGAGCACCGGTTCTGACCGGTGTCCTTGGGCTGTGCATGCTTTCGCTCGCTGGCATCCCGGCAACCGCTGGCTTCGCCGGCAAGCTCGCCGTGTTCCGCGCCGGCGTCGCCGCCAACCTATCCTGGCTCGTCCTGATCGGTGTGGTCTCGAGTGCCATCGCGGCCTTCTACTATCTGCGGGTCCTGGGCTCGATGTACCTCGAGGAGCCCGACGACGAGACCGACGAGCCGATCTTGAGCACTGGCCTTGCCGCAGGTGTCGCCGCAGCCGCCGCGGCGGTCGTCGTCCTGGGAGTCCAGCCGGACGCGTTCCTTACCCTCGCGGACGCCGCCGCGAGCATCGCAAGGTGAAACGGTGACCCTGCCGCGCCGTACGCCCCTGCCTGACCCGCCGGCCAAGTTTGGCCCGCCCGGCCCGGTCCCTTCCGGGCCTAGCACGGCTGGAGTGGATGCCGTCGACGTCACCGGCGTCCTCGCGGAGGTCGAGGTGCGCCTGCGGGCTCAGGTGGCGAGCTCGAGTCGGTTCGTGGAGGACGCCGCCCGCTACCTCATGGACGCTGGCGGCAAGCGCTTCAGGCCGATGCTCGTGGCTCTCTGCGCCAACTTCGGTGATCCCACTGACCCCCGCATTCCCGATGCCGGAGTCGTCGTCGAACTCGTCCATCTGGCCACCCTGTACCACGACGACGTCATCGACGAGGCGACGGTCCGCCGGGGTACCGTCTCGGCGAACTGTCGCTGGGACAACACGGTCGCGATCCTCACCGGCGACTACCTGTTCGCTCGCGCCTCCGAGTTGTCAGCCGATCTCGGGGTCGAGGTCACCCGTATCATGGCGCAGACCATCGCGACCCTGTGCGAAGGGCAGATCCGGGAGGTTCAGGGCTCCCGAGGCGCCCTACCGCCGGACGTCCCGACGCTGGAGGCGGACCTTGACCACTACCTCGAGGTCGTGTCGGAGAAGACCGCAAGCCTGATCGCGACCTCGTGCCGTCTCGGGACGCTGCTCAGCGGCTGCGCTCCCGCAGAGGTCGAGGTCACAGCACGTTACGGGTGGAACCTCGGCATGGCCTTTCAGCTCGCCGACGACATCCTCGACGTGGTGAGCGATCACGAGCAGTCCGGCAAGACTCCAGGCACCGACCTACGCGAGGGGATACGCACCATCCCCGTCCTCTACGCCCTCGAAGCAGACCCTGGTGGCGAGCTCGCGCAGCTGCTCGATAACGATGAGATCGGCGACGATACCGTCGTGCGAGCCCTGCAGTTGCTACGCGAGAGCCCCGCCTTGGAGCGGGCACGGGAACTCGCCGCCCACTACGCCAGAGCTGCCTCCCACGGCCTCACCACGTTCTGCGACAACCAAGGCAGCAGCAGTCCTCGACGGGCCCAGGTAGCCGAGGCTCTGCGCCAACTCGCCGAGTTCACGGTCATCCGCAGCGGCTAGACGCCGTAGAGGACCGAAGCCGGTGACGCGGGGGGAGACCGACGCCACCCCCGCCTCGGTGGCCCGTGACGAGCACCAGAGCTGCGTCCAGCCGAACAACCTGCCCCGCGAGCCGAGCGGAGCGAGGACATCGAGGAGGCCTCGTTCGGAGCAGGGCTCAGCCGTTGGTACCATGCGCGTCTCAGCTGTCGGTGAACCACCGCCCGAAGCACCACGGCCCAAAGGACGCGACTAGATCAAGCTCGCCGCGTTGCTGACGGCGGCGGGCGTGCCCGTGAGCCGGCCAAAGACCGAAGGATTTGACCGCACCAGAGCCGAGTGCGCAGAACCGGCGCTCGGTGCCGGCGACAGCCAACGGGGCTCATGTCCCAGTGCGGGCGAAAATCGGAGGCTGGCGAGCGAAGAGCGCCGGGCGGGTAATGGAGGAGCGGTGAGCTTCTACGGTCAGTATCTCACGCTCGCGGTGCTCGTCGTCGTGGCTGCGGGCTTCTACGCCGCGGTCGTGACGGTCAACCGGCTCCTGCGACCCTCCTTGCCATCACCCACGAAGCTCACGACCTACGAGTGCGGGGTCGACCCGGTCGGGTCCGGTTGGGCCCAGATGAATATCCGCTACTACGTGTTCGCGTTCCTGTTCGTGATCTTCGACGTGGAAAGCGTCTTTCTCTTCCCCTGGGCGATCGCCCTCGACCAACTCGGGACCACGCCGGCCGGAGCAGTTTTCGCGCTCCTCCAGATGTTCGTCTTCATCGGGGTGCTTGCGCTGGGCCTCGTCTATGCCTGGAGAAAGGGGGTCCTGACATGGGACTAGTCGACCAGGTCGAGCTGCCGAACCCCGTCAGGTTCCTGTTCAACTGGGGCCGGAAGTACTCACTGTGGGTCATGAACTTCGGACTGGCCTGCTGCGCGATCGAGTTCATTGCGGCGTCCACTTCCCGCCACGACTTCATCCGGCTCGGCGTCATCCCGTTCGCGCACGGTCCGCGGCAAGCGGACCTCCTCGTCGTTGCCGGAACCCTCACGGACAAGATGGCGCCGGCCTTGAAGCGGGTCTACGACGAGATGCCCGAGCCGAAGTACGTCATCTCATTCGGCTCGTGCTCGAACTGCGGCGGACCGTACTGGGACAGCTATTCCGTCACGAAGGGAGTCGACCAGATCGTGCCCGTCGACGTTTACGTTCCCGGCTGCCCGCCCCGACCGGAGGCGCTGCTGGAGGGCATCATCCTGCTCCAGAAGCGCATCGAACAGGAGTCGCTGAAGCAGCGCCTGGATTCGCGGCGCGAGCCGATCGTGGTAGGGGGCTGACGGCGGCATGACGCCTGAACAGCTCGAGCAGCTGCTGACCGAGGGTGTTGGCGAGCACATACAGAGCGCCGAGGTTTCCTTCGGCCAGTTCACCGCCACCCTGGACGGGGAGGGCTACGTTCAGGCCGCCCGCCTCTGCCGGGACGATCCACGCCTGGACTGCGACTTCTTCGACTGTCTGATCGGGGTCGACGAGCGTGACGCCGGCTTCGCCATCATCGCCAACCTCTACTCCACTTCCCACCGCCATCGCGTCCTGCTGCGCCACCTCTGTTCAGGTGGGAGGGAGGCACCTCTGGCGCCGTCGCTGACGTCCCTCTATCGGGGGGCGAACTGGCACGAGCGCGAAGCCTGGGACATGTTCGGTATCGACTTCGAGGGCCATCCCGGTCTGGGCCCGCGCATTCTGTGTGCGGAGAACTTCGAGGGCTGGCCACTGCGGAAGGATTTTCCGCTCGCCACGCGGGAGGCGAAGCCTTGGCCGGGCGCGAAAGAGCCGGTTGAGCGCGGGTCCGAGGAGCAGCGGGAGGACGCGCTCGTGTCCACCGTTACCTCAGCAGGCATACAGGGCGACGAGGAGCCGGGTGCACGGGACGAGGCGGCCGCGAAGGCGGAACGGGCACGGCAGAAGGCCGCCGAGCTGCGGCGTCAGCGCGCACAGGAGCGAGCGGAGGCCGGGGAGCGGGGCGTGGAGGCTGCGGTCCAACGGACTCCTTCGTCGCAGGAGAGTGTCGCCTCCGACCCTCGCGTCGCGAGTCCCGTCCAGCGGAGCGTGGAACCGGCCAGCGCCGAAGGCGGGGGCGGGCCGGACGCTTCGCCGCAGCGCGAGGAGACGCAGACGGAGCGGGCGGAGCGTGCCGCGCGTGAGTCGCAGGAGGCGCACGCCGAGCGCGACCTCGGCGTCTATGACCAGAGCTCGGTTCCGGGAGGACACACTGCTGGTGCCGGCGACGCGGGCGAGCTGGGCGGCGCCTACTACGGGGGCCCGCCGGCGCCTCCGTCC
>JALZEO010000112.1 GCA_030862025.1 Actinomycetota bacterium
GTACTTCCACCTCCTCCGGCGTCAGCACCACGACAAGGAGCGCCGCACCCCCCTTGTCATCTTCACGCCGAAGTCGCTGTTGCGTTCGAAGAGCTCGGCATCCTCCGTCGAGGACTTCACGAGCGGGCGTTTCCACGAGACCCTCGACGACCCGCGGGTCGCAGAACGAGACGAGGTCCGGCGCGTCATTCTCTGCAGCGGAAAGATCGCCTACGAAGCGCTGAACCGGCGTGACGAGAGGGGCTGCTCAGCAGCGATCGTGCGGGTGGAACAGCTCTACCCGTGGCCCGAGGAGGAGATCCTCACGATCTTGTCCGGCTATCCCAAGGCCGAGGAGGTGCTGTGGCTGCAGGAGGAGCCGGAGAACATGGGCGCCTGGTCCTTCGTGCACGGCCGTCTCCACAGTCTCCTCCGATCTGACCACAGACTCCGGCACGCGTCCCGCCGGCCCTCGCCGAGCCCGGCGACGGGCAGTGCCAGCGTGCACGATCAGGAGCAGGAGCGACTGCTCGCCAGTGCCTTTCGCGGGTTGTAACAGGCCGGCGAAGGGGCGGGGAAGGAGCACGAGCGTCGCATGGATTCTCGCTACCGCCCCTTCGTGAGCGGCACGCAGCGCCTGCTGCCCGACGAGCCCGTCACGGACCTCGACGCGTACCTCGCCTTGGGAGGTGGGGCCGGGCTCGCCACCGCCGTCGAGCTGGCGCCGGAGCAGATCATCACGGCCGTACGCGCTTCAGGGCTGCGCGGTCGGGGAGGGGCTGGCTTTCCCACCGGGACGAAGTGGGCGTCGGTAGTGGCCACCGCCGGAGACGTCGGCGGCCAGATCTATCTCGTCGTGAACGGCGCCGAAGGTGAACCCGGCACCTACAAGGATCGGGCGCTTCTGACCTTCAACCCCTTCCAGGTCGTCGAAGGGGCCCTCATCGCCCTGCACGCCACTGGCGCGCAGGCCGCCTACGTTGGCATCAAGGAGCGTTCCAGGTCAGCGCTGCGCTGTCTCGCCACCGCGCTCGACGCGGTACGGGATGCTGGCTGGAGCGGCGCCGAACGGGTCGCGGTGACGGCTGGGCCCGACGAGTACCTGTTCGGGGAAGAGAAGGCGATGCTCGAGGTCCTCGAGGGAAAGCTGCCGATGCCGCGCATCCTGCCACCCTATGAACAGGGTTTGTTCGCGACCATGGCCAGCCCGAACCCGACGGTCGTGAACAACGTCGAGACGCTCGCGAACGTCCCAGGCATCGTGGCCCACGGTGCCGCATGGTTCCGTCAGCTCGGTACGGAGACCTCCCCCGGCACAATGATCTTCACCGTCGTCGGCGACGTCGAAAGCGCCGGAGTCTACGAGCTGCCACTGGGTACCCCGCTGAGAACACTGCTCGAAGACGTCGCCGGTGCCCACGACATCAAGGCCGTCTACAGTGGCACGTCGAACTCGGTGATAACGCCTGATCTGCTAGACGTCCCGCTCGGCTTCGACGAGTTCGCCAAGGCTGGCATCGGCCTCGGCAGCGGCGGTTTCATCGTCTACGACCAGGCCCACTGCATCGTCCGGGTCGCAGCTGCGCTGTCGCATTTCCTCATGATCGAGTCGTGCGGACAATGCCTCGCGTGCAAGCTCGGCACGGCGGCGATCACCGAACTGCTCGAGAAGATCGACCGAGGCGACGGCGAGGGAGACGACATCGACGCCATCCTCCAGCGCTGCACGACCGTCACCGACGGAAATCGCTGCTACCTGCCCGTCGGAGAACAGCTAACCGTCGGTAGCGCCGTCCACGCTTTCGCCGACGAATTCACGGCCCACATCGGTCGCGCCTGCACATCGACCCGCGAAACGGTCGTCCCGAAGATCGAGCATCTCGATCATGCGACCGGCGAGGTCCACTTCGACCCCGACTACCAGCGCAAGCGTCCGGATTGGTCCTATGCCGAGGGCTGAGCTCCAACCTGGTCGCTCCTAGTACCCCGGCTCGAGAGCGTCCGGCCCCGAAGCGAACCCCTCGATGCAGGTCACGCCCTCCTCGTGCACATGGGCAGCATGGGATGTGCCGGGCTCGATGTCGAGGCGGTCACCGGCCTCAACGAGGAAGTCCTCGTCCTGCGTGTGAAACGTGATCGCTCCCTCGACACAGAACAGGATCTTGTGCTGCTCGTGACTGTGCCAGTCGAAGCGGTCGCCTGGAGGGCTGCTCCACACTCGAGGGTCCAGCCCGGCGTCGTGGTACCGGGTACGAAGCTCATCGACCGTCGGCTTCTCCGTCGTCCGCTGTGTCAGGGTCGCGGGCATGTCCTGCTTCCTCTCCAAGTCGATCCCTGCGAGAGTACTTCAGCTGACAGGCCCGTCATGGTTCAGTTCCCACCCACCCAGCCCGAGCGGGGGCACGTGGACCCAACCTTCGACTTCGACGAAGTCTTCGACGAGGACTACCTC
>JALZEO010000122.1 GCA_030862025.1 Actinomycetota bacterium
CCGTGGATCCGGTCATAGACGCCGTCCGGACCTTCGAGCTCGACCACCCCGGAGTTCGGGTGCAGATCCGGGGCGCCCAGTTTTCCCATATCCCCGACATGGTGGAGGCCAGCAGCCAGGCGGGCGAGCCGGTGGACATAGCCCACTGGCACGCTTTTGCCGCCGCGGCTCGGGGATTGGCCGAGCCGCTCGACGACCTGTGGCAAGGGAGGCTGTCCGCGGACGAGTTCTTTGCCGGAGCGGTGGACGATGTGACCTGGAACGGGACCCGCTACGGGGTGCCGTTGGACACGAACGTCTTGCTCCTGATGCTCAACTCGCGGCTCTTGGCCGAGCGGAACCTGAAACCGCCCGAGGGTCCTTACACCTTCGCGGACGTGGAGCGGATCGTGCGTGCGGTGTCGCACCCCGGAGGGGATGTGCGGGGCATCGCGTTGCCGAGCAGCACGTGGGTGGCGTATGGCTGGATCAGAGCCAACGGCGGGGAGATCGTCGAGGTGGACGGTCCCGCCGTACGCTTCACCTTGGATGCGCCCGAAGTGGTGGAGGCCCTGGACTTCCTGGGCCGCCTGGCGCGCGAGGGGCTCGCCTTTCCGCCGGTCACCACCGACGTCGCCACCGACGCCTTCGCCCTCTTCGAGGGTGGCCGAGCCGCGTTGCACCTCTCGGGCACCTGGGATGCGGTGGCTCTGGCCCAGAAGCAGTCGGGCTCGTTCCCCGTGATGTTGCCCCTTCCTCGTGGCACGCGGGGGACCACCAGCGGGTCTGTGCTAGGGGGTAGCAGCCTCTACGTTCCCCGTGGGTCACTCAACCGTGAGCTGGCCTTCGAATTCATGCTGCACCTGACCTCGGACCGCTACGCTCTGCGTCTTGCCGAGGAGCAAGGAAGGCTTCCCACGCGTCCCGCGACGTTTGAGGCGTTCGTGGCCGAGAGTCCGATCTTCCGCCCGGCCTTCGAACAGCTGCGGTCGGCTGCGGTCATGCGCCTGATCGCTTTTCCCGATGCCCAGGCCGCGTTCAGTGAGGCGGTGGAAGACATCTTCGCGGGGCGGGTCGAAGCCGCGGTCGCGCTCGCCCGGGCCCAGCAGGCAGCCCAGCGTTCAGGTGGTCGGTGAGCAGCCGCGCCCGCATGCCCTCCGGGCGGCGCCTTCCCGGCGGAACCCACGCCGCGCGCCGCAACTTGTCGTTGCTGCCCAAGATCCTGGTCGCCCTGCTGGTCGCCCTGGCTCTGGGCAGCGTGGCCACGGTGGTGCTCGAGACCCGGCTGGCCCGGGCCGCGTTGCGCGAGCAAGCGCGTGACATGCTGCAGAGCGAGTTGGATGCGCTGCAGGCTGGCTTCGTCGAGCAGCAGACCGTGCTGGAGAAGGGGCTGCGCAGTGCCGCGCAGAAACTGGCGCTCCACGATCGCAACATCCCCGGCCGGCAGTCCGAACTGGTCACCGAGGTGAGCCGCGTCCAGCGCGACCTCGGCCTGGATTCGTTGACCGTCCTGACCGATCGTGGGGAGACGGTGGTGTCCCTGGGCGTCCCCATCGTGGCTCCCCCCCCCGACGCCCTGCCCGGTCTGAGCCGAGGATCCGCGCGCCCGCTGCTACGCACGACGGGCGGCGACTACGTCCAGACCTCCGTGGTCCCCGTTCGCGCCCGGCCCGAGCGTCTGCTTCTGGTGGGCGGAACCTTGTTCGGGAGTGCAGCCGCCTACCGCCTGCGGGGCCTGGTCGGCCACGACGTGATCCTCGTCGCCGACGGGGCCGTGGCGGGAGCAACGCTGGGCAGGCCGATCACCGATCCGCCCGGTTTCGGCGGGGCTCGCCCTGAGCGCCCGCCGTCAGCCCTCACCTTGGACGGGACCGAAGCCTACGTCGACTATGTGTCGGTGGCGCATGCCAGCCAGCCTTGGGAGGCTTCCGGTTGGATCGGCCTGGTCGTGCCCGAACCCGTGGCCGCGCTCGACCGCTCCCTCACGCGCAATCGGCTGGTGGGCATATTCCTGCTCGGCTTTGTTGCGCTCGGGGTGGCCTGGGTGCTCTTCCGCCATCTCACCCGCCCCCTGAAGGACCTGGTGGCCGTGGCTCGGCGTATCGCTGTAGGCAATCTCGACGCCCCGTTCGCGGTCGAAGCCAGAGATGAGGTCGGGGAACTGGCCGAGGCTCTGGAGCGCATGCGCCGCGCCATCCGCAACCAGGTTGATGTGATCAGCCAGCAGTCACAGGCTCTCCGCGCGAGCAGCGAGCGGATGGTGAACGCCGAGGAGGAGGAGCGCCGACGGCTCGCGAACGTCCTGCATGACGGCATTCAGCGCGAATTGGTCATGCTCCGCATGCGGCTGGCCTCGGCACGCCGGGAAATCAATCGCCACCCTGAACAGATCGAGGCCATCTGGTCAGAGTTGGTATGCGAGGTGGACGCGGTCGTCGAGTCCGTGCGACACACGAGTCACCACATCTACCCTGCGATCCTCCAGGATCAGGGCTTGGGCCCTGCCTTGCACAGCCTCGCTGGACGCTCGCCCGTTAGCCTGCGCGTCCGGCTGCAACCGGATCCGCTGCCACGTCTATCGCGTTCGGTCGAGGCGAGCGCGTACTTCCTCGTCTCTGAAGCGGTGACCAACGCTCTCAAGCACGGCAGAGCATCCAACCTGCATGTCACGGTCAGATTCGACGAGAACGCGCAGGTGCTCTTTACCGGGGTGAGCGACAATGGCTACGGCTTCGACGCCTCGGCCGTCTCCGGCTGCGACTTCCTCGTCCACCTCCGCGACCGGGTCGAGGCCCTCGGCGGCCATCTCGACATTCGTTCGGCCCCTGGTCAAGGCAGCGAGGTCGAGGCCTGTCTACCGGTCGACGTTACCCCGGCGCGCCCGGCCGCTGCCTCCAACGGGGGCGCTGCCTCAACGCGTCGCGGTCAGCTGCGGACGGCGCGCGGTGTCCGGGTCAATCGGGTGAACGTTGCAGGAAGAACAGCACCGCCGCGACCCTCCGGTTCAAATCTGTCTCCTCGGTGAGTCCCAGTTTGCGGAAGATGGCGTTGCAGTGCTTCTCCACGGAACGCTCGGAGACGTAGAGACGTTCGGCGATGGCGGCGTTGTGTTGCCCCCTCGCCATTAGCCCCAGGACCTCCATTTCCCTCTCCGTCAAGCCAGCCAGGCGCGATGCCGCCCGCCTGCGCCTGGCTTCGAGCATCCCGTCGACGATCTTGGGGTCGAGCACCGAGCCTCCTCCGACCACTTCGGCGAGGCTGTGCACCAGCTCCTCCACATCGCCGAGCCGCTCCTTCAGCAGGTAGGCCAGCCCCTCCGAGCCTCCCTCGAGCAGCGTGAGCACGTACTCGGGGTCCGCGTGCTGGGACAGCACGACGATGCCCAGATGCGGATGCTGCTTGCGCAGCTGCAGGGCGAGATCGATGCCTTCGGTCGTGTACGAAGGCGGCATGCGGATGTCCAACAACACCGCATCCACCGTGGTCGTATCGAGCAGTTCGCGCAGCCCCTCGGGGTCTCCGGCCGTTCCCACCACGGCCACGCCCGGCTCGGCGTCGAGAACGGCTCGGGCGCCCTCCCGAACGAGGTAGTCGTCCTCCGCGATGAGCACTCTGATGGGCTCAGTTGGCCTGACCATATGAAGCAACTCTACGAATCCTGCCCATGGCTCACATGCGTGTTAGCACCACCTTGCCAAGACTGGTGGTAGTCAGGTTTCTTCCCGCCTTCCCCGTGGAGACCATCCCTAACGATCTCGACAACCTCACAAGGCTGCGGACGACATCGGGGCGGTGTTTCGGGTGGTGGCGATAACACGGGACCATGCGGCCGAGTCCTACAAGCTGGAGCAACGTCGCCAGTGGGATGCGGCGGCAGAGCAGCTGAGGGCCTGGTGGCCCGTGTTCGAGGGGTTCATGGCTCCGGTGACCCAAGCCATGGTCGACCACGCCCGACCGTACCCGGGTGCGCGGGTGGTCGACGTGGCCTCGGGTTTCGGTGAGCCGGCCCTGACGATGGCCCGGTTGGTCGGCCCGCAGGGGCGGGTGGTGGCCACCGATCTCTCCCCGCTCATGCTGGGCGTGGCGGCGGAGCGGGCGGCAGCCGAGGGGCTTCGTAACGTGGACTGTGTCGAGATGGACGCCGAGGAGCCCACCCTCCCCCCGGCCTGTTTCGACGCGGTCGTGTGCCGGCTGGGGCTCATGTTCCTGCCTCACCTGGAGGCGGCGGTGCGGCGCCTGAGTGCCTTGCTGGTCCCTGGGGGTCGGCTGGTGGCGGCGGTGTGGGGCCCACCGGAGGCCAACGTGTGGCTCACTCTGGCCCTGCGCACCCTGGTGGAGTTCCTCGAACTACCACCCCCACCCCCCGAGGCGCCGTGGCTGTTCGGACTGGCTGGGAGCGGTGTACTGGAGGGCGCGCTGGCTCGGGCGGGCCTGGGAGACGTCCGCACCACCCCCGTGTCCCTGAGTTGCGACTGGCCTTCGCCCGCCGCCTACAC
>JALZEO010000127.1 GCA_030862025.1 Actinomycetota bacterium
GGCCGAGACCGCTCCTCCGGTCTCCCGCCCGGAGCGGCTGCGCGCACTCGTCTTCGTCATCTCTGCCACCTTTCGCGCCGATCCCTGGCGAGCGCTCCTCTCCTGCCTCCTCGTCCCCGTCATGGGACTCGCCGCCGCGGCGACCGGCTTGTGGCTGAAGCTCCTCGTCGATGGCATCACCTCCAAGCGCCCAAGCCTCGCTCTGGCCGCCGTCGGCGCGCTGGCAGCCACTACTGCCCTCGGGCACGTCCTGAAGGTCGTTCTCGGAAAGGTGCGCTTCCGGCTACAGGAGGCCACGAGCCTCCGCCTCGAACGTCGCCTGGTGGAACTCGCCGCGAGCCTGCCGGGCCTCGAGCACCACGAGCGCCCCGAGTTTCTCGACCGCGTGGAGCACCTACGTGCCCAGCGAGGTTCGGTCAGCCAGGTGGTGGCTGCAATGCTCATGACCGGCCAGGTGCTGGCAGCGGCCATAGGCACGGCGATCCTGCTCGTCAGCATCCATCCCGGCCTGCTGCTCCTGCCGCTTCTGGGTCTGCCGTCGCTGGCCACGAGCGCGCGGTCGGCAGGCATTCTGGACGCGACCGGGCGTCGCACCGCTCAGCACAGCCGTCTCGCATCCCACTACCTGAAGCTTGCCACCGCACTGGGGCCGGCGAAGGAACTGCGGCTGTTCGGCCTCGGGGACGAGATCCGTGAGCGTCAGCAGGACCTGCTCGGCTCGGTGGGCCGGGCGGAGGTGAAGGCGGCGACTCGATGCGTGGCCTGGGACGCGGTGGGAACGCTCGTCTTCCTCTTCGGCTACTTGGCCGCAATCGCCTTCGTGCTCCGCCACGTCCAAATCGGTTTGGCCACGCCGGGCGACATCTTCCTCCTGTTGGAGCTCGCCGATCAGGTCAGTGGTCAGGTCACCGGCGTCGCCCAAACCACCGGCTGGTTACAGCGGGTGCTGCTCGTAGCCGGCCACTTTCTCTGGCTGGAGGATCACGCCAAGGCCAGCCGCCGTTCCCGCCCCGACCGGCCCACCCGCCCGGCTCCCGAGCGTCTTCGGCATGGCATCGCCCTCAACGGCGTGTCGTTCCGCTACCCCGGCACCGAGCGTGAGGTCCTCCACGACGTCAGCCTGCTGTTCCCCGCGGGCAGCGTCGTCGCGCTGGTGGGTGAGAACGGCGCCGGCAAGAGCACGCTCGTCAAGCTGCTCTGCGGCTTCTACACGCCGACCTCCGGGTCGGTGACGGTAGACGGGGTCGGCTTGACCGAGCTCGACCCCTCCGACTGGCGGGAAAGAACCTCGGGCGCCTTCCAGGACTTCTGCAGGTTCGAGTTCACGGCGCGACAGACCGTGGGGATCGGCGATCTTCCCGCCGTCGACGACGAGCGGCGTGTCACGCGCGCCGTGGACCGCGCGGGCGCCTCTGAGATCATCGCGGCCCTCCCCGAGGAGCTGGGCAGCCAGCTCGGACGAACCTTTTCCGGCGTGGACCTCTCCGAGGGGCAGTGGCAGAAGCTCGCCCTCGCCCGGGCCCGCATGCGCCTGCGGCCCTTGCTCTACCTCCTCGATGAACCCACCTCCGCCCTCGATCCGGCCAGCGAGCACGCCTTGTTCTCGCGTATCACCAGCGCGGCACGCGAGACCGCCTCGAACGGCGCCATCACCGTGCTGGTGTCACACCGGCTGTCGACCGTGCAGGACGCCGACATCATCGTCGTTCTCGACGAAGGCAGGGTCATCGAAGTCGGCTCGCACGCCCACCTCATGGCCGAGCGACGCCTCTACTCTGAGCTCTTCACGCTCCAGGCCCGCGCCTACCAGTAGCGCCGTCCGAGTTGCGCGTCCCCGTCTCAGCTCTGGCTCCCCATGGGCGAGACGAGCGCCTCGATGCGCAACGACGCGGCAGGAGGCTGGGGTCGAACGTTCGAGTTCGGCAGCCGGCGGCATCGAGACCGAGCAGCGCCCGCCTACTTCCCAGCAGCCTGACGAAGGCAGGACGGGGGGGTTGCAGTCAGGGAATTCTCTTCATCCTTCCAGCTGCTCGTCGCGTCACTGCGGACAAGATCGGCCGCAGACTCGAACCAGTTGCAGGCGATAACGACCTCGGCACCCTGGGAGAGGTGCACCACCTGCTCGGGTTCGCCGGCCTCGTAGCGCACGACGTTGCCGCGGATGTCGACCTCCTTCGTGTGCACGAAGCGCAAGGCAGGCCGAGACACGAGCCCCTCATAGACGTTGTCATGGATGCGCCATCGGAACCGCACGGTACCGATCGTGCTCGCGGACTCCACCCACGGGAGCGCAGAGTCGAGGATGCGGTTGTGGTGGTAGTAGACGTCGTTCACGCCACCTCGTCCAAGGGCAGCGAGCGCGCGGAGGCGAGAGCGAAACTCCGAGTTCCGGACCTCGACGCGTTCGATTGCAGAGCCAGACTCTGAAGTGGGCTCGAGGTCGACCGCTGAACGGTGCGAGTGCAGGACGCGAATACTGTCGAGGAGGACGCCGCTGGCCCTGCCGATGGCGACGCCCTGCCGACCGTTGCGGTCGATGCTGACATCAATGATGCGAACGTCCCTGGAGCCGACCGGACTGTTGAGGTCGCGCCCGACGTAGACACCGTCACCCCATACCGCGTCCACAATGGCGTGCTCCAGGGTCACGTCGTTCACTTCCCCGAAATGCCAGCCGTGCTCGAAAGCAAAGGTCTTGCTGAAGCAGCCGTAGCCAGCTTCGTCCTCTTCGCAGGAGATGTGCTCCTCTCGGCCCTTGGAGTCGATTGCGCCCCTGCCTCCGGGCAGCAACCCCCGGAGCCGTGGCAGGGTTTCGAAGCCGGTGTTCGTCCCTTCGACTCGCAGGTTCCGGAAGGCCAGGTTGCTGCTTTTGACGACCAGCCAGTGGGGGCTGTGCTGGGGGTAGCGCATCTTCTGCGGGGTGAGTTCGGTACGACGAAACGTGGCGCCATTGCCCTCGAAGACGACGTCTTGCTTGTGCTCGACTCGGACCGTCGACTCCGTCCGGTAACAGCCGTTCCTTGCGAGCGTCACGGTGGAGCCGTCGGGGATCTCGGCGATCCACGCGTTGAGCTCAGCCGTGACGTCCCGGGAGCAGTCGGCCGGCAGGTCCGGTGGAGACAGCCCGGAAACGACGGGTGAGACGGGAAGGATCGCACCACTGGGAGGGCCGAGAGGAGTCCGCGACTCGGAGTGGAGGGCGGAAGTGTCCCCCGGGGCTCCCTCCGCTCCTTGCCGGCCAGCCCATCGCAACGCGATCAGGCCCGCGACAACCAGGCCGATGGCAGTGAGAGTACCCAGGAGGAGCGGGAGCCTTCTCGTGGCACGAGTCATGTCGGGAGCTGACGGATTGCTCTCTCCTCATCATTCGCCGCCGGGCGCGCACGACGCCCCAACAGCAACGTAGGGCGACTGAGGTTCTTGGAGCCTAACGACAGGTCGCGTATCCGCGCCTAGGGACAGTTGACCCGACGACTATCACGCCAGCCGGTCGTGGGACTGCCGTTGCCGGATACCTCGGAACCACGCCACCGTCTCGCGCAGGCCCTGTTCGAAGGCGACCGGATCGCTTTCTGGGAAGAGGGCCCGCAGCCGTCTCTGGTCGGCTTGGGAATGACGAACGTCGCCGGGGCGCGGGGGTACGTGCTCCACGTCAAGGGACCGTCCCAGAGCCTGCTCGAGGACGGCGATCACGTCGAGCAGGCTCCGTCG
>JALZEO010000134.1 GCA_030862025.1 Actinomycetota bacterium
GGCTGACCCGGGGCCCCAAGACTCGGCTGGGTGGACCGCGCCGCTCCACCCCCGGAGCGTCGAGCGGTTCGCTCCTCATCCGGCTCGGCAACTTCAGCGACGACGGGGCGGTGCTGGCTTGCCACGGCTACGGGCGGGTCCTCCGGGACCCACGAACGGAGCACGGTCAGAGCAGGGTCGACGAAGACATAGTCCTTTCGCGACAGAGGATCGGGGTTCGGATAGGTATCGCCGAGTCCCTGCCCCGACACGGCGTAGGCGTCCTGCAGGGTCCCGGCGAGTCGCTGGGCGACCGGGCCGTTCGGCGCCTCGTTGAGGTCGGCGCCCACCACGACAGGGGCGCTCACCTTCCTCAGATGCTCCTCGAGGTCCCGGCAGTGGGTCGCACGGACGTCCGGTCGTAGGCCGAACTGGACGGCGAACGCCGCGACACGCAGCGCCTTGACCCCCAGGATCGCCTGGGCCACCGAGCGAGGCACGATTCCGGGCACCGGTGAGAGCTGATGGGACACCGCGCTGACAACACGCACCCGTTCGGCGGTGAGAATCGCCACGCTCAGGCGCCGACGTCCAGCGGTCGCGGCGACCTCGAGCCCCACCCGTCGGGCCAGTCGGCGCAGACCGAAACGGGGCGGGACCTCCACCGCGCAGACGATGTCCGGTTCGACCGCGGCCAGCACCGCGCTCACGGCGTTCGCGTCGAGGCCGCCGCTCATGTTGTAGGCGACGAACCGAATCACGTCGCCTCGTCCTCCTCCTGACCGAGCCCCTTTTCATAGGCGAGGATGGCGGCGCCGATCGTGCCCGCGTCATCACCGAGCTCCGCGATGACGACGGGTGGGACCGGCCGGTAGCCGGCACCCAGAATGCGCTGGCCCAGGATCTCCACCGCCTCAGGCACCAGGAAGCGCCCTGCGGTGGCGGAAGCGCCGCCTCCGATGATCACCGTCTCCGGGTCGAGTGCGTTGCAGATCGACATGAGACCGACCCCGAGCCAGTAGCCCGCCTCACGGAGCACGCGCAGAGCGAGCCCGTCGCCGCTGGCCGCCGCGTTCGCGACGGCCTCCCCGTCGACGAGATCGACCTCCCGCAGGTTGCTGGGATCGTCGGTCTCGTTGAGCAACTCCTGCGCCCGGAGACCGATTGCCGAGCCCGAGGCGTAGGCCTCGAGGTGACCGCGCCCACGGCAGGGGCAGCGTCGCCCTCCGTCCTCGACGGTGAGATGGCCGAGCTCTCCAGCCATTCCGTTGCTGCCTTCGATGAGCTGCCCTTCGGCTACGATTCCCCCGCCGACGCCGGTCCCGAGGGTGAGCATGACGACGTCGCGGGCATCGCGTGCGGCTCCAGCGTGAAGCTCGCCGTAGAGGGCGAGGGTCGCGTCGTTGCGCACGATCACTGGAACCTCGAGGGTGCGCGCCAGCCGCCTCTGAAGGTCGACTTCGCGGACGTTGAGGTTCGGCCCGTAACGGACCACGCCATCACGGCTCACGATCCCTGCAACCCCCACGCCGAGAGGGAGCCCGGGTCCGAGCTGGGTCGCCGCCGTCGTGATCCTCGCGACGAGTTCGTCGGGGTCGCCACGGGGGCTTGGCAGTCGTTCACGCGCGAGGATCGTTCCTTCGCTGCCCACAGCGGCCACGAGCAGTTTCGTGCCCCCCATGTCGACACCTAGCGCGACTGCCTCCACTGGGGTCCGCCTCCCTCGGGTCTGCGGCGCCGGCGGTGCTGCTCGATCGCCGTTTCCCGCCCGCGTCTCCTCTCCGACCCTACTGCGTGGCAGGGGCGCTGACCTTGAAGCCCCCTGCAGACCGGGTCGCTCTCCGATGATCACTCCCGTGCTACCCCTGCAGGATTGGCCGAGACCGCGGGCGGGACGATCGTAAGACCGGCGAACGAGGAGGGACCGTGCCATTACGCGCCGTGCTGTTTGATTACGGACATACCCTCGTCGACTTCCATCGAACCGAGGAGGCGTTGCTCGAGGCCTACCGGCACGTGCGTGAACTCGTCGTTGCCGCCGTCGACGAGGAGGCCGCCGGTCGAGTACCCGACGCCGGCCGTCTCGTGCGCCTCGTCACGACCGCGGTCGACGGCATAGTCGAGGCAAGCTATGCAGAACGGCGACTCGAGGAACTTGACCTGCTCGGCGTCTATGAGGAGGTACTCGGCGGGTTGGGCCTCACGCTCCCGCCCGAGGTTATTCACCGCGTCGTCACCCTCGACCATCTCGCCTTCCGCTCCTGCATCATCCTGCCAACCGAGACCCGTGAGGTGCTCGGCGAGCTGCGTGGTCGCGGACTGGCGATCGGGTTCGTATCGAACGCCCACTTCCTGCCCGACTTGCTGCGTGAGGACCTCGATCTCCTAGGCCTAGCCGAACTCATCGACGCAGGTGCCTTCTCGTCTGAGCTCGGCACCCGCAAACCTGATTCTCGCATCTTTCACCACGTGCTAGGCGAGCTTGGCGTCGCTGCCGGCGACGCCGTCCATATCGGAGACCGCGTCCGAGACGACATCGGTGGTGCACGCTCGGCGGGCCTCGCTGGGGGGATCCTGACCCACCAGTGGCGGCAGGAGCAGCCGGATGGTCGGGAACTGGCCCTGATCCGGCGCCTGGGCGACCTCCCTGCCATCCTCGACAGGCTCACGTGACATGCCGGCTCCCGGCGGGCTGGCAGCGCGAGCAGCGACGCACCGACGTCTCCCACGGCGCCCTGCCGGCAACTCCGCAGGACCTGGCGGTCGTCGCCGTCCGATCGGTCGCTCCAAGCAGGGGAAGGGGAGCATGATCGGGGTGTCGAATTAGCTAAGGTGAGCTGTGCCAGGCACGGCAGGGTAGTGCTAGCCCGTACCGCAGGAGACGCACGTGACCGGACCCGCCATAGCAAAACGGCCCTCCCGTTCGCGCGCCGCCATTTCGGTAGCCCTCGTGCTCGCCCTCCTGCAGGTCGCCTGGCTCGTCGTCCCCCGGTTGACCGGCGACCGTGGTCGGGACGGCGACCTCGGGGCCGACGCGCGTGCCCTGGTCAACCCGGACGACGTCGCTTCTCACCCTCTTCGCCACGATGAAACATTGACGGCCGCTGGGGCCACTGTTGCGCCCGCTGATCAGCCCCAACTGGCGCCGGTTCGAGCGCCGGTGAACACCCCCGCCGACTTTGCGCGACTCTTCGCCGCTCAGACCAATGCGACGCAGGATCCAAACGATCCGGCAACGACTCGCTGGGCGGTACTGATCGGGATCAACGACTATCACAGTCCGACGCGTGACAACGTGGGATCCCGCCAGGATGCGGAAGACCTCCACCGCCACCTACTCGCTCTCGGATGGCGCTCCGACCACATCGTGCTGCTGACCGAATTGGCGGCAACCCGGGTCGCCATCGAGCAGGCCATCGCATGGCTGGCGAGCAAGACCAACGGGGCCTCGGTCGCCGCCTTCCACTACAGCGGACACACCAAGCAGTGGAAGGACCGCAACGCCGACGCCGACCCTGAGGTCCCCGACGAAGGCATGTGGCCCACCGACAACCGGCACATGGTTGACCGCGAAGTCGTCGACCGGCTCGCGGGAGTCAACGCCGGTCGGCTGTGGGTCAACTTGGGTACCTGCGAGGCGGCTGGCTTCGAGGAGGTCGGCCTGCGGCGCCCCGGACGTCTGCTGACCTTCTCGTCACGGGAGCCGGAGAAGTCCTACGAGGATCCGTCGGTCGACAACTCCGTATGGGGTTACTTCCTGTTCGAGCGTGGCCTCATCGGCAGGGCCAGCGATCCGGATGGCAACGGTGACATCACCGTGCAGGAGGCCTTCGGCTATGCGGCACCGCAGTCGACGCAGCGCACCGCGGGACAGAAGCCGTACGGGCCCCAGCATCCGGTCATGATCGACGATGCTGGAGTGTTCTCGTTGCGGATCCCCTCGCGGGTCCAACGTCCGCCAGCAGGATCCGACGACGGCGGGACCTGCGTCGGAAGCACCTGCCTTCCGCCGCTCCCTGACACGCTCCCCGACTAGGGAGGGAGCGGTCTTGGAGCAGGAGCGGTTCTTGGCTTGCCCAATAACGCGACACGATCTGCCCAAGACCGCGGGCGGTGATCTAGGGGCGCGTGACGCGGGCGACGAAGCGGCGGATCGCCGTGGTGAGCTGCCCCGCCTCGTGGTCGAGGGTCGCGACGTGGTAGGAGCGCTCAAGGACCTGTTCGCTTACGTCTTCACTGCCGAGTCGCTCAACGATCGCGGCAGCGTTTCGGGGGGCCACGGTGTGATCCTGCGCGGAGTGGACGACCAGCGCGGGGACGGTGATGTCGGCGAGCGCAAGTCGAATCCGAGGCAGCTCGCGGGTCAGTGAGTAGCCGGCTTGCGAGGGCACGTGCGAGTAGGCCCTTTCGTCTCCCCTCTTTGCGATGTCGTTGGTCCGGACGCCTGCCATGCCAGTCGTGACGACGGGCAGAACGAAGCGGAGAACCACTCCTAGCCTGGCGACCAGCTGTTCTCGATCGAGCACCAAAGCATTGATCGTGACGAGCCCAGCAAGATCGCCGGCTCGGCCGGCGCGGCAACGTCTGGCCGCGACGTCGAGCGCGATGGTGCCGCCCACCGAGAGGCCGACGAGGACGACACGCCGGCAGCGGGAGCGGAGATCGTCGAGGGCCTCCTCGGCCTCTGCACGCCAGTCGGGGTAGCGGGTGCGTGCCAGGTCCCGCCAAGAGGTGCCATGCCCAGGCAGGCGGGGCACCTCAACCACATAACCCACCCGTGCGAGCCCTTCTCCGAGGGGACGCGTGGAGGTCGGGTTGCCCAGGAAGCCGTGCACCACGACCACCCCGACCTCGGCACTCGCACCGTGTCCCGGGTACGACCAGGGTTCGGTTTCCGCCAGGTACTCGTCCTGTGACACACACGCCTCCCGGCTCTCAACCACTGAGCGCCAACCGGCCCGTCGCCACGAGCAGCGTGACAGCGATGCCCGCGAGGATCACGCCGGCGAGGATGAGCAGGACCGCCCGGACCTTGTTGATCCCGAACACGAAGGCTGCGGCGGCTCCGGTCCAGCCTCCGGTGC
>JALZEO010000177.1 GCA_030862025.1 Actinomycetota bacterium
CGCTGGGACGCACCGAGATCTCGTCGATCTATGGTCACGGAGAGGCACACGCGGAGCTGTTCGCCCAGCTCGGTTTCGAGCAGCTGTCGACCGAGCAGGCCCCGGAGGAGCTGTGGGAACGGGCCGAGGTTGACCCGCCCTTGCTCGTGCGTCGCTTCGAGCGTGGGGCGCCGGAGAGGTAACGCGCCGCCGCCTACGCGTGGTCAGGGCCAGGCGACCGCTTGCCGCATCGGAGGCTGTCGCCCGCGGGGCCCAAGCAGAAGCGTGAAGAGGAGCCCGGCCACGAATCCGGCGATGTGTGCCTCGTACGCCACGCCGGTGTGGGCCGCCTCGTTCACTGCGGTGATCTGAGTGAGAAACCAGAACCCCAGCACCAACCAGGACGGAAGATCGACGACCGCGAAGAAGAAGAAGAAGCCTCGAATGGCCGCTCCCGGCACGAGGAAGGTGAAGAGGTAGAGAGGGAACGGCACATAGGTGTGCACTCGGGCCCGCGGGAACATGAGGAAATAACCGCCGAGCACGGCGGCGATCGCCCCCGAGGCGCCGAGCAGCGGCGTGGTCAGGCTTGGGTTGACGAGGGCGAACGCGTAGACGGAGACGATCCCGCCAGCGAGGTAATAGAGCAGGTAGCCCACGTGGCCGAGACGGTCCTCGACATTGTTGCCGAAGATCCATAGGAAGAGCATGTTGAACAACAGATGCAGCAGGCCGCCATGGAGGAACATCGACGTCACCGCGCTGACGAGCACGTTCTTCTCCGTGAACAGCGTCATCGGACAGCGGGCGTCAGGTACCGATCCCGGCGGGAGGGTGTCGAAGCTGAGCAACTCGCGGGGAACAGCCGCCCAGCGGTAGATGAAACAGGTGAGCTCCCCACCTTCGAGTGGGGACTCGAAGGCGAAATAGACGATGACGTTGATGGCTATGAGGGTGACGGTGACCACCGGGAACCGGCGCGTGGGATTCTCATCCCCGATGGGCAGGATCATGAGCCGCCCAGAGTGACGCAGAGGTCGGGCGCGCGAATGCCGGCGTCTTCGACCTCCTCGTCGGCCCCCATGCGCATCCTTCCGGCTCCTGCCAGCGTGAGTGCGAACGCTGAGCAGTGGTGAAGGATCGGACGGCGGAGCGTAGCAGTCACGACGACTCGCACCCGGGTCCAGACAACATGCAACGGACACTCTCCTCCGATAGCGTCCTGCGCCCTGCGACCACCCATGTCACCCGTCGGTCTGCGGCGAAAATCGGCACATCCATCGACACGACGCGGCTCGCAGGAGAGGAGGAGGCATGCGCCAGATGCTGCCAAACACTCGGGACGAACCCCTCGAGGACCTCTATCTCGACCTTTCCTTTCCTGAGCCTCCCGCACATCGCCCCTACCTCTATCTCGACATGGTGGCCAGCGTCGATGGGGCCGCGACTGCTGGAGGTCGAACAGCCCGACTGAGTGGTGAGGCCGACTCACTCGCCTTTTCGCGTCTGCGGGAGTGGTGTGACGCCATTCTCGTAGGCGCCTCGACCGTGAGGATCGAGGACTATGGGCCACCGCGTCCAAGTGCCGCTGCCAGGGCCCGGCGGGTGGCACGGGGATTGCCTGAGGCGCCGCGCATCGTAGTCGTCACGGCCAGCTGTTCCCTGAACCCCGCAGGGCGGCTCTTCTCGGATCCCAGTCGGCGTCCCTTGGTGGTGACAACGGAAGAAGGGCACGCCGAGCGGCTCGCGGGACTCGCCGACGTCGCTGACGTCCTGCAAGTCGGCACCGGCAGTGTCGACCTCGCGAGCGCACTCTCGCAGCTGTATCGAAGGGGCGTTCGCAGGGTCCTCTGCGAAGGTGGCCCGTCTCTCAACGCGGGACTGTTCAGCGCCGGGTTGGTCGACGAGCTCTTCCTCACCATTTCTCCTCTGGTCGTCGCTGGTGCAGCGATTCGGATCGTCGACGGGAAGGTCCCACAGGCCCCCTTACCAGTGAAAGTCGAGGAGTTGCGCGAGCACGCCGGGGAGCTGCTTCTGCGCTACCGCTTCGCTGCTTGAGCGCCTGATTCGGGTCGCTACCGCTTCGCTGCTTGAGCGACGTAGGCTGCTGGCAACGGTGAACAGGAGGCTGACGCGTGAAGGATCCGTTCAACAGGTACGTCGAGACCGCCACGCACGTCACCCGTGAGGCCGCCGAGAGAATCGTGCGCAGTTTCCGCAAGCAGGGGGAGTCGGCGACCGAGAATGCCCAGGGCATCGTTGATAGCCTCCGCGAGCGGTCGCAGGAGAATCGCGAAGCGATCGCCGGCCTCGTCCGGTTGGAGACGAAACGGGTGATAAGCGCTATGGGGCTGGCGACGCGAGACGACGTGGAGCGGCTGGAGCAGCAGATCGCAGAGCTACGTGCCAGCATGGCCGCCGGGCCCGTAACCGCGACCGACGGGTTGGAGGCCGAGGCCCCGCGCGGGACTCGTGAGGCTGCGAGGCGGACCGCGGCGAGGAGGACGGTGAAGAAAGCGGATAGCGCAGACTCGCCCGCCGTCGCAACGACGGCAGCCGAGAGGGCCGGGCAGGTCGGAACCATCCAGGAGGCGACCGTGACGGCAGCTGATCTCACCGTGCCAGCCGGTGAGGCCCCCAGTCCCGGCGAGTCCCCGCCCATGCCACAGCCGCCGGTGGAAGGCGCGGACTCTGGTCTGCGGGAGGGGGACGGGTGACGAACTCGGGCTCCGGAATCGAGGCCGGCGACACCGGCGGAAGCCGCGCAGCGACCGGTATCGACGAGGCCCGTTCGCACCTTGCAAAGGTAGACGAGCTGCCGGTAGCGGAACGGGCGACGGTCCTCGCAGCGGTGAACGAACTGCTCGTCGCCGAACTCACGGCGATGGACGAGGCCTGACCACTCAGAGTGACATGAGGTTGCGACGGAGACTCGATCTCGAGCTCGTCCGGCGCCGGCTCGTCTCCAGCCGTGCGGAAGCGCAGGAGGCGATCGTTCAGGGGCGCGTGACCGTGGATGGTGCGCCTGCCCTGAAAGCGACCACACAGATCCACCGCAGCCAGAACGTCGTCGTCTCCGGCACGCCGAGGCTCTTCGTCAGCCGCGGTGGCGACAAGCTCACCGCCGCCCTCGAGCGCTTCGCGGTCCCCGTGCAGGGTCTGCGCTGCCTCGACGCCGGAGCCTCGACAGGGGGGTTCACGGATTGTCTCTTGCAGCACGGCGCTGGCCACGTTATCGCCGTCGACGTGGGCTACGGCCAGCTGGCGGAACGCGTGCGCCGCGATCCGCGCGTCACCGTGCTCGAACGCACGAACGTCCGCAATCTGGTTGCGGAGGACATCCCCGGACCTCAGCCAGACCTCGTCGTGGCGGATCTGTCGTTCATCTCCCTGCGGCTCGCACTGCCAGCCCTCAGACGGGTCGCCGCCCCCCACGCCGAGGCGATCCTGCTGTGCAAGCCACAGTTCGAGGCCGGTCGCGAACTCGTCGGCAAGGGGGGCGTCGTCCGCGACCCAGCCGTGTGGCACACGACGCTGCTGTCGGTTGCCGCTGCGGCGGACACGATAGGGTGGGGCGCGGTCGACGTGGCGCCGTCGCCACTCACGGGGGCTTCCGGCAACGTGGAGTTCTTCCTGCGTCTTGCGCCCGGGGCGGCCGGAGAGGACCTCGACGAGCGCATCGCCGCCGCGGTCACGGACGTCACCGCGAGTCAGCAGAAACGTGTCCCGCCCACGTTTTGGGCACGCCAAGACCGCTCTCCCACCTACGGTAAGAGGAGCAGGTCCCGGTGAAGGTCGGTCTCGTGATCCACTCCGGCCGCAAGGATTCGCTGGAGACCGCGGTCGATGCGGCACGGCAGCTCGAAGCGCTCGGAGTCGACGTCATCGCTGCCCGGCAGGATTCCGAACCCGTGCGCTTCCCGGTCGAAGTCCTCGAGCCCGACGACTTCCCCCGTGGGCTCGACTTCGCCATCTCCTTCGGTGGGGATGGGACCTTTCTGCGCGCCGCCTACCTGTGCCGGGACGCCGGAATCCCGGTGCTCGGCGTGAACCTCGGACGCTTGGGGTTCCTAGCCGAGGTGGACCGCGACGACCTGCCCATGGCTCTCACGGCGGTGGTGAAGGGCAACTTCGTCG
>JALZEO010000180.1 GCA_030862025.1 Actinomycetota bacterium
GCCACTCCGCACCCGATTCCTTCAGGGGAGCGATGAGCTTGCGGGGCCGGCTGGGGAGGATTTCCGCGCCGGCGCCCGCGAGTGACGACAGCCCAGCGGCAACCAGCCTCCTGATGGTCTCCTCGAGCGATATTCGCGAGGTGCGAGAGATGTGGATGATTTCCGACCCCCCCAAGGCATGCAGGAACAGCTCGGGGTGACGGCGGCGGGTGCGCCCGAAAAGCTCCTCGTAGTAGTCGATGCCGAACTCTGGGTTGTGGCCGCCCTGGAACATGATCTGGCAGGCGCCGTGCGCTACCGCTTCATCGACACGGCGGTCGATTTCCGCCCAATCGTGGGCCCAACCGGCCGATGATTTCGGCGGCGCATAGAAGGCACAGAACTTGCACGCCGTGACGCACTTGTTCGTGTAGTTGATGTTCCGTTCGATGATGAAGGTCGCTCGATCGTCGGGGTAGCGGCGCCTGCGAACGTTGTCAGCGGCTCGACCGAGTTCGTGGAAAGGCACCCGCTCGTAGAGCAGGAGCGCCTGCTCCTCGTCTATCCGCCCGCCGTCGGCCGCGTGGGCGAGCAGGTCGGCCAGCTCGACGGAAACAGGCTCACGGAGAGACTGCGCCACGCGCGTTTCCTTCCCGTTTTGCTGCTCGAGCGGCGAATGCCGTAACGGCCGTAGGCTGGCAGCCTACTCCGGCACGAGCTGCCCTTCCCCGGACGGCACGTCGACGAACTCCAGAGGCGGGACCTCGGCAGGCCACTCGCCGTCCCCGGCGAGACGTGCAGCGAAGGTCTCCAAGCCGGCACGCTCGGGCGGGCCCAGCCGGAACCGCAGGCCTCGGAAGTAGTCGGCGAGAAAGTCCGCGTTGAAGGGTTCCCAACGCGCCGCCGCCGCGGCAATCGCCTCGACCTCTGCGAGGGAGTGCGCCAGGGAGAACTGGAAGGCCTGGTGCACGGAACGGACCAGATCCGGATGGGCGAACGCCCAGTCGCGCCGCACCGCCCACACCGCGAATACCATGGGAAGTCCCGTGTGAGCCTTCCACTCCAGTCCGAGGTCGTAGACGTAGACAGGGTCGGACATTGGCGCTCGCACGGCCGCAACCGTGGCTCTGAGCGCGTCGTCGCCTATCAGCAGGGCCGCATCTGCCTCCTCGAGCATCCGTGCCAGGTCCGGAGGGCAGCTGAAGGATCCGACCTTCACGCGCCAGTGCTCGCGCAGAAGAATGTCGAGAAGCGCCACCGAGGTCGCCGAAGTGTTCGCCAGCGCGATGGTCGCCCCGTCCATTTTCTCGATCGGTCGCCTGCACACGAGCGCGATCGACCGCACTGGGCCGTCGGCCGAGACCGCGATGTCGGGCATCACGAGCAGGTCGTTGGCGTGCCGAAGGTAGGTGACCGACGAGATCGGGCTGATATCGAGCTCTCCGGCGAGCAACATCCGGTTCAACTCGGTCGGCGTCCCCTTGCGCAGCTCCAGGTCGAGCAGCGCGGCCGAGTGAACCAGGCCGTGGTACAGCGGTAGGCAGTTCAGAAACTGGATGTGACCGACCCGGGGGCGTCGGACAGGAGTCATCACGTCTCTCGCCCCGCCGGGTATGACGACTTCGAACTCCGGACGCGACCTGCCCCGCGGTCCCCTGCCCGCGTCATTTCGTACCCAGCCCGGGCAGCTCCGTGGCTCCAGAGGCGCAGCACGCCGCGCCCGGCCCCGGCCTTTCCGCTCCATCCCGGCTCGAGAGCGGCAGGCGGGCGGTGTCCAGGGAAAGGTCACCATCTGGCTCGCCGGGCCCGGGTTCCCGCGGGTAGGTCCGCAGCACCCGATAGCGGGTGTCGCGTTCGACGGGTACCCGCCCAGCCTCGCGGATCAGGCGTAGCAGGTCGGCGCGGGACAACATATCGGGAGTCGCATCGTCGTGGGTGATCTTGTACTCGACCACTGAACCGTCCAGATCGTCGACGCCGAACTCGAGCAGCAATTGAGACAGCGTCAAGCCGTGCATGACCCAGAAGCACTTCAGTCGCTCGAAGTTGTCGAGCAGGAGGCGCGAGACGGCGAAGACCCGCATCGCTTCTGCCCCGGTTGCGATCGGCCGCTGTATGCGGCTGCCCTCGGGGTGGAAGCGCAGGGGGATGAAGGTCACGAACCCACCGGTCTCGTCCTGTAACGCGCGTAGGCGCAGGACATGGTCGACGCGGTGACGAGGCTCCTCGATGTGCCCGTACAGCATCGTGGCGGGGGTGCGCAGGCCTTTCGCGTGCGCGATCCGGTGGATCTCGCTCCAGCGCTCCCAGTGGGTGGAGTGGTCGACGATCCGACGCCGCACGTCCCAGGCGAAGATCTCTGCCCCTCCACCTGTGAGCGAGTCGAGACCGGCATCGATGAGCTCATCGATGATGGCGTCGGCGCTTCGATGTGTGAGCTGGGTGAAGTAGTCGATCTCCGTTGCGGTGAAGGCTTTCAGCGCCACATGCGGCAGGGCCTCCCGCAGGGCACGCAGAGTGTTCGGGTAATACTCGAACGGCAGATTGGGGTGTAGGCCGTTCACGATGTGCAATTCGGTCAGGCCCTCCGGCTCCATCTGCTTGGCGAGCCCGACCGCCTCGTCCACCCGCATGGTGTAGGCGTCGAGCTGCCCCGGCTTGCGCTCGAAGGTGCAGTACTTGCACGAGGCGACGCAGACGTTGGTGAGGTTGAGGTGGCGGTTGACGTTGAACATAACCGTCTCACCGCTCCGCCTGCGTTGGGCTTCCCGCGCGAGGTGCCCGAGCCACGCGAGGTCGTCGCAGGCGTAGAGGGCAAGGCCGTCGGCGTGGTCGAGTCGCTCTCCCGCTACGACCTTCGCCTCTATGTCATTCAGTCGTCCTTGGACCGCCACCGGTGCGCCTTCGTGTCATCGGGGCCGCTCACCCCATGCCTCATGTTCCCCCAACCACCAGCTCTGCGCCAAAACCGGCATCTCGAGTTGCACGCGACACCACGAGCGTGGTGGGTGTTCAACCTTGGGCGCGCCAGCGCTGGTAGAGGTCATGGTGGACCCCCACCGCGTCGAGCACCCGTCCGACGATGAAGTCGACAAGCTGCATGAGATCGGTGGGCTGATGATAGAAGCCAGGAGCGGCGGGGACGATGCGGCAACCAGCATCGTGTGCGGCCAGGAGGTTCGTGAGGTGGATGCGGTTGAGTGGCGCTTCCCGGAAGAGCAGCACGGTGGGACGAACCTCCTTGAGGCTGACCGAGGCGGCGCGCTGGACGAGGTTCGAGCTACCCCCGCCAGCGACGGCGGCGAGAGTGCCCATGGAGCACGGCACAACGAGCAGTCCACGAGTGGGATAGGAGCCCGAGGACGGTCCGGCGGCCATGTCGTCGCTCCGCCACCACACGACCCGCTCGAGCAACGCGTCGTCCACTCCGAGCCAGCGACGCAAGTCTGAACGCCAAGTCATATCGTCGACGTCAGCCTTTTCTTCGTCGCGCAGCACGACTCGGGCGGAGTTGGACACGATCAGGTCGACGTCGTGCGAGTCGGCCAGCAGGGTCTGGAGCAGCCGCCGAGCGTAGATGGCGCCTGAGGCGCCCGTGATACCCACGACCCAGGGCTTGCGGGGGGCCGCGCCTGCGGAGGTCCCGCTCACGTGACCATCTCCGGCGCTGTCTTACGTGACGTCAGACAGCGACTCTCTCGCCGCTCCTGATGAGCGCCGCTCACGCGACGAGCACCGTGTCGAGGGTGCCAAGCAGCCCGACACCGATCGCCACCCACCCGTTCACGGTGAAGAAGGCACGGTCTACCCGGGAGAGGTCCTCGGGCTGCACCAGGCGGTGTTCGTAGGCCAGCATGAACGCCCCACCAGCCGCCGCCGCCCACCACAAGGGGCCACGACCGTCGAGAACGCCGAAGAGGAGCCACAGTGCGACCGTTCCAACGTGGAGGACCCGGGCCAGGACGAGCGCAGCGGTCACGGAGAAGTCCGCTGGAACGGAGTGCACGCCGAGGCGACGATCGACGGCCAAATCCTGGGTGGCGTAGATCAGGTCGAACCCCGCCATCCACAGTCCCACCGACACTCCGAGAGTCAGCGCCGCCGCGCTCCACTCGCCGGACACCGCCAGCCAGGCCCCGATGGGGGCGATGGACTGGGCAAACCCGAGGCCGAAGTGGCAAGCCCAGGTCCAGCGCTTGAGGTAGGGGTAGAGGGCGAGTACGGCGAGCGCGATCGGGGCGAGAGGCCACACGATGGGATGAAGCTGGCTGACGGCGACGGCGAAGACCGCGAGGCTGATCAGCGTCCCCGTCCAAGCCGTGCTCAACGTGACCACACCCGTCACGAGCTCACGCTGGGCAGTGCGAGGATTCAGAGCGTCGAGTTCCCGATCGACGATGCGGTTGGTGGCCATCGCGAAGGTCCGTGCCGAGATCATGGCCACGACGATCCAGCCGACGTCGACTGCGGCCGGCTGCCCGTCCGTGGCCGCCCAGACCGCAAGAAGAGCGAAGGGCAGCGCGAAGACCGAGTGCTCGAACGCGATCATGGAGAGGAAGCGCCCACCGGCGAGGCGGGGTACAGGGCTCGTCAGCGGGCCGTTCATAATCGGTCCCTCCCGCCTCCGTCACAGATCTTGGCAGGCCAAGATCTGTACGCCGTCTCCCACACCGGCGGTCAGGCTACTTCGGGACGGGTTGAGGCGCGCGGCCTTCCCACCTGGCCGGGGAGGCTGAGGCGCCGGCCGGGGAGTGACGTGAACGTGAGCAAGTCGGTGACGAGGATGATGGCCGCCGCAGCGGCGCTCGCTCTGTTTAGTGCAGCATGCGGGAGCACCGGGGAAACGGACATCGAGGAAGCAGCGCCGCCCCCCATCGAGGAGGCCACGAAGCATCCCACCGACTCCTTCGCCACCGCGGAGTTGCGCAAGGGAACGGAGGAGACGCAGGAACTCGCTCACACGATCGCTACCGCGATCGACGAGCACAAGCATCTGGACGGTGATACGGCGAGCAAGGCCGCCGAGATGCTGGACGGGTTCGACTTCACCTTGCGGGGTCATGTCGTCCTCACGAGCCTCCTCACACACGCCGTGATACACGACAAGCACGAGGACGTGGAGGCGGCGGGGCACACGGCGGAGGAGAACTCGACGACCCTCGTCCACCATCTCCTCGGAACCCACTACGACCGCAAGACGCTGGAAGATTTCGAGGTTCTCTGGAAGTCGCACGTAACCCGCCTCGTCGACTACGCGCAGGCAGCCAGAGCGAAGGATGCGGCGACCCAGGGGCGAAACCGCGATGAACTGCGGCACTTCTCCCAGGAACTCGGCACCTTCATCTCCCGCGACCTCACCAACGGCGACCTCAACGCCGCCCTGGTCACCGACCAGGTGACGAAGCTGGTCGAAAGCATGCTGGCGGTTGTCGACGCCCAGGCCCGGCCCGACTGGCACCTGAACCTCGAGCCCGCTCTTGAACACGCCACCGCATTCGCGAAGACCCTCGCCGGCGGAATCGCCCGACAAGCGGCCGTGCAGGACAGGATCGACACGCAGGCCGCGCTGCTGCTCACGGAGCTGGACGCACGGCTCGCCGACCACGTGTACTTCACCGGCCTCGCGACCCAACCGATCCTCCTCGATCAGCACGAGGCCGCCGCATCAGCCGCCGAACTCGTGAAGACAAACACCCACAAGCTTGCCGAGTTCTTCGGGACCAACTTCGGCGAGGAAACCGCGAGCCGCTTCCGGTCACTGTGGGAGCATCAGGTGACCCTGTTTGAGGACTACGCGCGCAAGCTGCGGGCGCAGGAGGCCGAGGGGGTGCAGCACGCAAAGGACGAGCTTGCCACGTTCGCAAAACACTTCGGCGAGCTGGTCGCGAACCGTGTCGAACACATGGTGGACGCGAGCGCGGTCGAGTCACGCAGCAACGAGTACATCGAGACGCTCCTCGAGGGGGTCCGGGCCCAGGCCCGCGCCGCCGGCCACTAGAAGACGGGCCACGGAGCGGGTGGCTCGAAAGCCAGCTCGATCACTGCTGACCGTCACCGGACGGCAGGCCTCGACGCCCGCTATTAGCCCGCAGGGGATTCTGGGTGGCGGGAAGGGACCCAGGGCAGCCCGAACTCCTCCCAGCGGCGGCTGACGCGGGTGGCGATCTCCGGGTCCTGGACCACATCCGGGGGCCATGTCCGCGGGTAGCCCTCGGCGGCGGTCTTGCGTGTCGCATCGACCGCAATCTTGCCGCCCCAGTTCAGCTGGTAACTCGCATGATCGAGGGAGTCGACCGGGCCGACATTTGCGAGCACATCGTGTTGCCAGTCGACGTTGTTGAAGGCGCGCCAAGCCACTTCGGAGTAGTCCTGTACGTCCACGTCGTCGTCGACCACGACAATGAGCTTTGCGAGACTCATGAGTCCGAGACCCCACAGCGCATTCGCAATCTTGAAGGCGTGCTTGGGATAGCGCTTGCGGATGCTGACGATGACGCAGGAGTGGAAGACCCCCTCGAACGGCATCGAGAGGTCGACCAGTTCGGGTAACTGGAAGCGCAGGAGCGGCAGAAAGATGCGCTCGCTAGCCTTGCCGAGCCAGTCGTCCTCCTGGGGTGGGATGCCCACGACGATCGTGGGGTAGATCGCATCTCGCCGGTGGGTGAGCGCGGTCACGTGGAGCACCGGGTACTCGTCGGGCAGCGAGTAGTAGCCCGTGTGGTCGCCGAACGGACCCTCGACGCGCCGCTCGGTCGGGTCCACCCAACCCTCGATGGTGATCTCGGCCCGGGCCGGCACCTCGAGGTCCACCGTCTTGCACGGAACCAACTCGACGTTGGCTTGGCGGAGGAAGCCGGCGAAGACGTACTCGTCGACGCCGGGCAACGGTGCGGTGGCGGCGTACGTGAGCACGGGATCACCACCCAGCGCCACCGCAACCTCGATGCGCCGCTTGCGCCGCCCCGCTTCCTCCTCCTGTTCGGCACCGTGCTTGTGGATCTGCCAGTGCATACCAAGGGTGCGCCCGTCGTAGACCTGCAGGCGATACATGCCGACGTTCCGCCGGCCGGTCGTGGGATCGCGGGTGATGACCTGCGGCAGTGTGATGTAGCGGCCACCATCAGCAGGCCAGCACTTCAGGATGGGAAGATCCCGCAGCACGTCGACTTCTTCACCGCGCTTCACGACCTCGTGGACCGGCCCGCGCCTGGCCATCTTCGGTGGGGTAGCGGTGAGGTCCTTGAGGTCGCGGAGCTTGCCGAGCTTGCCGATTAACCCTGCCGGGACCTGCAGATCGAGGAGTTTGGTGATTCGAACAGCGGGCTCCTCGAGGTCTCGTGCGCCGAGGGCCAGCGCCATACGACGCTCGCTTCCGAAGGTGTTGATGAGCACGGGCAGGTCGTGGCCGATGACGTTTCGGAACAGCAGCGCGGGCCCGCCGACCTTGACGACCCGGTCGACGATCTCGGTGATCTCGAGCTCCGGGTGGACTGGCGCGGTGATCTCATGCAGTTCCCCGGCCTGACGCAGTGCGGCGAGGAACGCCCGCAGATCCTGATATGCCATGCGGGGAGCCTAGCGACGCACCGGCGGCACCCGCAGGTGAGGCTCAGGAGGTCGCTGACACGTCAAGGTGCGAGGCCCCGGTCGTCGCCGGCGTCCGATCGGCTGCTCTTCGCGCGAGGCGGATGACCCCCCAGAGCGCGAGCGCTCCCACGATCGCGGCGTAAGGTGGGTTCGATTTGGCTGCCCCCGAGCCGGCGTATGAGTGCAGCCCGGTGATCCAGAGGTTGACGGCGTAGTAGGTGAACATGAGCAGCAGGAAGGCGATGACCCCGATGCCAGCCGCGCCGCGGCCGCGCAGCCCTCGGGTCGCGCGTGAGTGGAGGTAGCCGGCGTACGCCACCCAGGTGAGGAACGCGCCCGTCTCCTTCGGGTCCCAGCCCCAATAGCGTCCCCAGCTCTGTTCGGCCCACACGGCTCCGGCGAGCACGGCGAAGGTCCAGATAGGGAAGGCGAAGGCCGTCGTGCGATAGGCCAGCGAGTCGAGAGCCGCCGCCGACGGCAAGGCCGGTAAGAACCACCACGCCGCAAACACGCCGAGTCCGACCACGAGAGGAGCGACAACGATCGCGACCGGGTTGCGGAACAGCAACGAGTAGGCGAGCGTTATCGCGGCCGCACTCACCGCGAGGGGCACGGGGTTGATGACCTGACGCAGCGCCCGCCCGTAGATCTCCGGATCTTCAAGCAGGCCGTCATCTACGTAGCCCTCGGGTCGCTCCTCGTCTTCGTCACGCCGGCCGGAGCTTGAGGCCGGGGGCCCAGCCGGGCCGATGCCTGCGGTCGGCTCCAGCTCCGTTCTCCCCGTGGTGCGCGGCGCGTAGGCCGCTCCCACGGTCGATCCAAGGTGGGCGGCGGACTGCCGCTCGGCGACGCGCCGCTCGGCAAGGTCGCGGATGAGGTAGAGGCCGGTGAAAACGAACGCGACCGTGAACACCGACGAGGCTGCCATGGCCGCGAAGGTGTGGATCTTCAGCCAATGTGTCTGCAGGGCGGGCATGAGTGGTCCCGCCGGCGTGTAAAGGAACAGAGCACTCGCCATGATGACGAGGGCACCGAACACGATGAAGCCGACCAGCTCGGGGCGCCTCAATCTGGCATGCACGAAGAGCACCGCGACGAGAACCGTCCCGAACGCCATCACCGACGAGTACTCGTACATGTTGCCCCAGGGGACTCGCCCTCCGGCCGCGATGGAGCGGGTGACGATGGCAGCCAGGTGCGTTCCGAGTCCCGCGACGGCCAACACCACCCCCACCCGCCCCACGGCCTGCCCCACACGGGTAGGTCGCTGGTCGACGTGGTCGAGGCTGAATGCCATGCGAAAGAAATAGGCCAGCATCGCAGCGACGTACAGCAGGAACGTCACGGGAAAGAACAAGGTCCGGGACAGCTCAGCGAGCTCCGTCTCGGTCATCTCCGCGCCACCTCTCGTCGGCTGTGGGGCTTCGACGTCCTTTGGCCCGCCCGCCCGGGCCTGCGGCCCGTCCCGCCGCCTTGGTCGCCGGTCCCCTCGCGTGGCGGCACCGGTACACCGAGCTCGGCCTCCAGCGCCCGAACGACCCCCGCGAACTCCTTCCGGAAGGCCTGGGGTCGCTGGAAAGCGAGGCCCGCGACCACGAGGATCGTCGCGCCCGAGTGGTCCGTAGCGGCTTCTGCCCAGATGCGACGACGGTAAGCGTACAGGGCTGGGAGAAGCCCCGCGAGGAGCGTCGCGGCGGCCGCGAGCAGCAGCGGGTCGGTGAGGCGACGGCTCACTTGGAGACCGCTCCACTTGCGCACCTCCGGAAACGCGACGGTTGCCCCGCTGCTCAGGACCGTCTGGGAGCCTTCTCGGAGCGCGAACGTTGCGGTCTGGGACATGCGTCGGGTGTCGAGTCGGTCGACCCGCTGGGCCTCGACAAGCTGAAGGTCGCCCTCCCAGGCTTGAACCAGGAGGAGCGGAGCCTCCGCCCCCGGCCAACGGGTGGGGATCGGGTTGCCGTCGGCACCCTCCGGCGCAGTGGGCACGAAGAAAAGCTCGAGGCCCAACTGTGGCTTCGCCGCCGGGGCTTTCACGACTCCCCGCCAGGCGCTGCCGCTGCCGTCGAGGTCGCTGAATGGGACGAAGGCGTCATGGACGATCTCACCCTGCGGGTCGCGCACGACGACTTGAACCGCATAGCCCCAGTCGAGCTGGTGGACCTTCATCCCGTTGATGACCGCTGGCACGTTGACCTGGAGTTCGCGGTGGACGGGCGGTTGGCCCCGGCCGGGGTCGATCGTCACCTCGGAGCGGAAGAAGGCGGGCTGACCGTCGGAGTGCCAGTCGACGGCGAAGCGGTCGAGCGTCAAGACGAAGCCGCTGTGATTATCGGCGCCCCACCATCTCCCCGGTTCCTTGCTCCAGTAGGCGACGGGGGTGTCGGTGAACGACTGGCCCTCCACGACCCCGACCATGCCCGTGAAGGTCGTGAGCTTGCCGACGACGATGCCGACAAGCAGCAGGTAGAAGGCGGTATGGAACAGGAGGCTGCCGGCCTCGCGGGCCAGGTGTCCACGCTCGGCCGCGACCTGCGGGAGGCCCGACGGCGCCGGCGACGGCTTGGGTTCACCGTCCTCCGAGGCCAGCTGGCGCGCCTGGGACGCAGGGAACGTCTCTCCCGCCCCGTGTCCGTCCAACTCGAGGGTCAGCGGAACCTGGTCCGCGGGCCCGTCGGCCGGTGCGGCTACGACGCCAGCGCGGGGATCGGCGCGAGTCGGGATCGCCTCGGAGAGCGG